>NZ_BTCK01000012.1:0-131284 GCF_033239625.1 Paenibacillus sp. CCS19 | reverse complement strand
TTAGCTCATTTAAAACATTTAAACTGACAGTTTCGCTCGTTGTTCAGTTTTCAAAGAACAATTCAATTCGCATTGTGTTTCTCGTAACCGGCGTGTTTCTCTCGGCCGGAATTAGAATATACCATGCACACACACATTAATGCAACTGTTTTTTATAAAATAATTTAAAACCGCTAACTAACCAGCATTGTCCTGAGCTTTATGCACACATGTATTTGATCTACCTCTGTCGGAACCACGCTCGCACTGAAGCCGTAATCGTAAGCTGCCCTGGCTGAAGCGGCGTTGCGTCGCTTGCCTTCATAGCGGCTGCCGCAAATGGTATCGGCGCAACGCCGGATTGACTCAGTTCCTGCACGCGTTTCGGTACAACATCAATCGCAATGCCCATCGTATGTCCGATCGTCATTGCCTTATCCATTGCATTACGGACAGCCAGCGACAACGCCTGCTTCTCGTAATAAGCCGGCTGTGACACTGTATAGCGAATACCTCCGATATGATTCGCTCCGTTCTCGACAGCAGTATCTACAATTGCACCTGCTTGAGCAACGTTGCTGGTCGTAATCTGGAGCATATGCGTCACCTGATAGCCTCTGAAAATTTGTTTGCCATCAATATAGTCATAAAGCGTCTCGATCCGGTAATCGATCGTCTGGATCTGCTCCTGCGGCACATTCAATTGCCGAATGGATTGGATGACCCGTGTCATCGCAGCGGCATTCTCGGCTTGTGCCTTCTGCAATTCGGTCTGTTCCGTTACTACTCCAAGCGTTATGACTGCTTGATCGGGAGCGGCCGTTACTTTGCCCTCACCTTGCACCTCGATGGTCGATCGACTTTGATCAAGTCCATGTTCATGGGTATAACTCGTCATCTGAAACCGCTCCTCTCGTTTTTCCCTCTACCTAGCATGCTATTCGAAGTTTAGAACATTAATCCCTCCTGTCGGCAAAATTAAAATGAGAGGAACGCTGCCTCTCCTTTCTATATAACTACTTGCGAATATTCGCTTTGTATTGCGTTAAGCCGCTCTCCCGCGTCACGCCTTGAATCAGTACCAGTATCGTAAGCATACATTCACACATTTGAGTAGTGTTGAAGATTCCTTTCCAGCGCTATAATAAGGAATAGAAAATAATGGGAGGTTCATATGGAAAGCCAGACCAAAAACAAACAATCATCTGAAAAGCTTCATAACATGATTGAACGTGCATTTCCAGGCGTGCAGCCTGTTTCCATCCAAGAGTTGACTGAAGGGTTCTTCAATGTGGCATATATGGTTAAGTTGTCCGATGGACGGGAAACGGTACTTAAGATTGCGCCTCCTCAGAATTCCGTTATTATGACGCATGAACACAATATTATGAACAGTGAGGTCCGCTCGATGCAGCTCGTTGCAGAGCAGACGAATGTCCCTGTTGCAAAGATTGTGTATTATGACAATAGTCGGGAGCTGTGTGATGCAGAGTACTTCTTCATGGAGAAGCTTAACGGCAGCAGTTTCCACTCGCTTAAGGGAGAGTTGAGCGACGAAGTACGGCTCGGCGTGGATGTCCAGGTCGGCGAGTTGAACCGCCGAATCAATTCCATCGTTGGCAAGCGCTTTGGTTACTTTGGTCAACCGGACAAGCAGGGCGACGTCTGGTTCGATGTGTTCAAGAGCATCGCACAAGATGCGATTAACGATGCGGCTGCTCTGGATATTGATCTAACCATCGATGTTCAACAGCTGTTGGCGCTGCTGGAGCGCGACAAGCCGCATTTTGCAGAAGTGACGACGCCTCGTCTTGTTCATTGGGATCTATGGGCCGGCAACGTATTCATTGAGGATGGCAAAGTGACGGGCGTAATCGACTTCGAACGATGCCTCTGGGCGGATGAACTGCTGGAGGTTGGATTTCGAGGTTTTGCCAACAATCACGGCTTTGTTGAAGGGTACGGCATAACGGAATGGAACGAAAGTCAGCGCGTTCGTGTTCAATGGTATGATATGTACTTGTTCTTGATCTCTGCGCTGGAATTCGATTATCGTCACTATGAAGATCGCGGTTCGTATAACTGGGCTACGCAAATGCTTAGAGAAGGTATGCAGGCATTGTCTAATCGGTAAACCTGAACCAAACAAAGGAGAGCTAATGACGGCTGCGGCCGACAATCAGCTCTCCTTCTATTTATCTCTAATAAAGATAGAGGATTCTTCAATGCCTGAGCTTAACGCCTAAGCTTATCAAGTTGTTCGTCTAGCATGCATGATCCAGAAAATCCCGATCGCCAGCAAGACGCCGAGCAACGCCATCGTCATATCTTTCTGCGAATCGAACGGATCGCCTTGGAGCCCGACGAACTGTGTCGCTAACTTGGAGTTGAAAATCAAAGCCGACCAAGCTTCTAACAATTCATAAATTCCACTCGACGCAACGATAATCATAAAGGTTACGATATAATTGCGCACAAACTGCAGCTTCAAGAAATATAATACGGTTTCCCGTATCGGAAATGCGATCATTAGGCCGTACGCAAAATGAACGACACGGTCATAAAACCCGCGTTTGATATGAAACATATGCTTCATCCATTCATCGATCGGCGTGTCCTGATAAGTGTAATGAGCTGCAAAGACATGCATGATTAGAAACAACGCAATAAGGATATAGGATAAATTACTGTATGGATAAATACGATACATAACGACTAAAGCGACGACGCTAAGAACGACCAGTGTGTTCTCAACTCCCCACACTTTCCAGTCCTTCGGATGGATTCCCATGCAGATCCAGTATACGAAGAACCCATACAATGTTGTTCGCAGCAGCACATTGTGCTTATATGGGATCTGATGACTGAGCAGCCATCTGGACCACCCCGTTCGACTAAACGGCTTGGCAGCCGTATGTTGGAAGGCCATTCTGACAGCCCCTGTTCATAGGAAATGTGAGATCATTCGTCTCATTATCATCTCCGCAGACAAGCAGACCTATGCTTTACATATGATGATGATCAGATTTCCACTGGGGAAAGGCACGCAGCAAAGTGAATTGTTTGGCTATATAAGCAGGCGTATAAGGCATATCATTACGGAGCCAAGCGACAATGGTGCCGATTAAGGCTGCTGATCCATACCAAATCGCAATATCCTTCTGAATGCCGGCCTCGACCATCGTATCATCCATCCCGAACTGCTCAATTCTTCTTTTGACCGAATCGGACAACATCTTAAGCATTCGTTCTGTGAATACAGGCGTACGCCTCGAACCAAGTACGACTTTATAGAACTTGGCGTTGTCCGCAATATGTTCCAACAGGTTGACGAGGACAAGCGAATCTCCCTCTGCCGCACCATCATCCAAAGGCGTGGACTGATCAAGCGCCTGCTGCATGTCCTCGATCATTTCTTCAGCCATCTTGTCCATCATATCC
This sequence comes from Paenibacillus sp. CCS19, assembly GCF_033239625.1. Classification (NCBI taxonomy): domain Bacteria; kingdom Bacillati; phylum Bacillota; class Bacilli; order Caryophanales; family Paenibacillaceae; genus Paenibacillus; species Paenibacillus sp. CCS19. The sequence continues at coordinate 127,864 of NZ_BTCK01000012.1, read as the reverse complement.
GGAATATCACGATAATGAAGGTAGAAGGTGACGCGGTTAATGGTCGCACGCTCCGCGATCCGGTTCACCGATATTTTCTCGATCTCCATCTCCTGCAGCAAATCAATAAAGGCATCCTTAAGCAGCTGTCTCGTCCGAACGATCCTTGGGTCCGTGCGCGGTTTCGTATGATTCATCCTCACCTGATCCCTTCATCAACCATATTAATTTACAATCGATCAATATTCTGTCGTTTATGTTCGACTTAAACGACAGATTTTCAACCACTCGATAACTAATTGACACTCTGATAAAAAGAGTCGCTTGTAACACTTCGAAATCAGTTTATAATCTAATTTATACAGTGTTAATTATCTAACACAATGTTAATTAAGTCTAGAGAGAATAGGAAGGATGGAGAAGACTTTGAGTAAAGGTAACCTTACAGCGGACAGCTCCGTCAAAAAAGGGCCGATATTATTCGTTATGATTATTGGCGCCTTTCTTGCGACGCTGAACCAAACGATTATGAGTGTCGCGACGCCGGAGCTGATGATCGACTTTGATATCTCGGCAGCAACAGCACAATGGCTGACAACAGGCTACATGCTCGTGAACGGGGTATTGATTCCGATCACGGCTTATCTGATGCAACGGTTCTCAACCCGTCAATTGTTCCAGACATCAATGATCGTATTTTTAATTGGTACGATCGTATCTGCATTAGCAACTAATTTCGAGGTACTGCTAACCGGCCGTATGATTCAGGCGGCAGGCGCCGGTATCATTATGCCGCTGCTGATGACCGTTATTCTGACGCTGTTCCCGCCTGAGAAACGTGGCGCCGCAATGGGCTTGGTAGGTACAGCCATTATTTTTGCCCCGGCAATCGGCCCTACGCTTGCAGGTTATATTCTTGAGAATTACAAGTGGGAAACGATGTTCTACGGTATGATTCCACTCGCTGTTATCGTTATCGTGTGTGGATTTATTTATCTTACGAATGTATCGGAACGAATCAAATCCAAGCTCGACATGATCAGCGTCGTTCTCTCGACGCTCGGCTTCGGCGCTGTGCTGTATGGCTTCAGCCGTGCAGGTAAACTTGGATGGTCGAGTGCAGAAGTACTCATTTCAATCGCAGTCGGCGTTGCAGCGCTTGCGCTGTTCACTTGGAAACAGCTTGTATCGAAGGAGCCCCTGCTCGATCTGCGTGCCTTCAAGTACAACATGTTCACGCTCACTACAATCATTAACATCGCTGTAACGATGGTGATGTATGCGGATATGATGCTTCTGCCACTCTATCTGCAGAACGCTCGCGGTTACACGGCAATCGAATCCGGACTGTTGATGCTGCCAGGCGCTCTCATCATGGGCTTCATGATGCCGGTTGCCGGCCGACTGTTCGATAAATTCGGCGCCAAATGGCTGGCTGTTGTTGGCTTGATCATTACGATCGGTACGACGGTCGGCTTCATTAATCTGACGGATTCGACTAGCTACACGTATCTGTTGCTCATGTCCACAGGACGCCGGATCGGTATGGCGCTGTTCCTCATGCCTATCCAAACAGCTGGCTTGAACCAACTGCCGAACAGCCTTAATGCGCATGGTACGGCAATCTCCAATACGGTTCGCCAGGTTGCAGGTGCAATTGGTACGTCCCTGCTCGTTACGGTCATGACAAACCGCGCAACAACGCACGGTACCGATTTGGTCATGTCCGGTGAAGCAACTGGCTGGACCAAGGAACATCTGGCAATGGAAGCGCAGATTCTAGGAATTAACGATTCCTACGTCGTCATTATCGGAATCGGCGTCGTTGCCCTGCTGCTCTCCTTCATGATTAAGAAAGTGAAGCAAGCATCGGATGACAAGAACCCAGTAGCTATGAACAAGACGGTAGCTTCCGAGGCCTAATAAATCTAATAAAAAAACGGCTGTTTTCTCGTTAACTCGAGGAGGCAGCCGTTTTTTTGATAACACCTATTCAACTGCCATACAAGTATGGTAGTATGGCAATGGATACAAAACTACGAACGAGGTGAGCCATTGGATTTCACAATCAAGCCGATTCAGCCTGTTTCCACACGGGATGCGGTGTACGCTGCGTTGCGCTCCTTGATTCTTCAATTGGAGCTCCCTCCTGGCGCAGCCATCTCGGAGAAAGAAATGTCGCTGAAGATGGGCGTCAGTCGAACGCCGATCCGCGAAAGCTTCGTTCGGCTCGCGCAAGAAGGACTGCTGGAGGTTTACCCGCAGCGCGGCACCTTCGTATCGCTCATCGATCCGGAACTGGTTGAAGAAGCGCGATTTATGCGTGAGCAGCTTGAGGTCGCAGTCGTACGTCTAGCCTGTGCGGAATTCCCTGCCGAGCAATTGGCATTGCTGGACAGCAATCTTAGTCAACAACAATCAAGCATCAATGTACATGACTATCATCTCATGTTCGAGCTCGATGAGACGTTCCACCGTACGATCTTCGAAGGCTGTCGCAAGAGCAATACATGGACTGCACTCGGCGGCATCATCACGCACCTGAATAGAAGCCGAATGCTGCGACTTGCAGCTGACCAGCAGTGGGACCATCTATTCCGTCAGCATCAAGGCATCGTCGATGCGATCCGGTCTCATGACGAGACAGCCGCCGTTCAGCTGATGACGGAGCATATGCTGCTGTCGGTGGCGGATCAGGCGCTGCTGAGAACGAAATACCCGGATTATTTTAAACAATAATTTAGTAATCATCATTCCCAATGTGCGGAGGCGAAGTTCGTTATGAAGATGGTATTTCGCTGGTTCGGTGAAGGCAACGACACTGTAACCTTGGATCAAATTCGGCAAATCCCCGGCGTGGAAGGCATTGTATGGTCGCTCCATGATGTACCGGCGGGCGATGAATGGCCGATGGACAAAATCATGACGGTGAAGCAACAGGCGGACCGCGCCGGACTTCACTTGAAGGTTGTTGAGAGCGTTAACATTCATGAGGACATCAAGCTTGGCCTGCCGTCCCGTGACCGCTACATAGAGAACTATAAGAAAACGATCGCAAAGCTGTCGCAGGTCGGTGTTGAAGTCATCTGCTACAACTTCATGCCGGTATTCGATTGGCTGCGGACGGATCTGCACAAGGAACTCGAAGACGGCTCGACAGCGCTGTTCTACGAGAAAAGCCGGATTGCCGACATCGAACCGATGGAACTCGTTAAGCAGATCAATGAAAACTCATCGCTCACGATGCCAGGCTGGGAGCCGGAGCGACTTGCTCATCTGACGAAACTGTTCGAGGCATACAAGGACGTGACGGAAGAGGATCTGTGGGCGAACTGCAAATATTTCCTCGATGAAATTATTCCCGTTGCTGCTGAATATGGCATCCGAATGGCTATTCACCCGGACGATCCGCCCTGGCCGATCTTCGGTCTGCCGCGCATCATTACGAGCCAAGCGAACATTCGCCGCTTCTTGAGCCTGCACGACAGCCCATACAATGGCATCACATTGTGCAGCGGCTCGCTCGGTGCGAACCCTGCCAACGATATCGTTAGCATGGTGCATGAGTTCATCGATCGGATTCCGTTCACGCATATTCGCAACGTACGTGTATATGAGAACGGAGATTTCATCGAGACGTCGCACCGCACGCAAGACGGCACGGTCGATATCACGGGCATCGTTCAAGCGTATGCCGAGGAAGGCTTCGAAGGGTTCGCGCGTCCTGACCACGGACGTCACCTATGGGGTGAACAGTGCCGCCCTGGCTACGGCTTGTACGACCGCGCACTCGGCATCATGTATCTATGGGGCGTATGGGACAGCCATCGCAGAACGGTACTTGCCGCAGCGGCTAAGGAAGGTACGGTGAAGGCATAATGACGAATACGATCCATTCCTTCCCTGCAATTGCCGGCAAAGTCGTCGTTGTAACTGGCGGCGCAGGCGTGTTGTGCCGCGTCATGGCGAAGGAGCTTGCACGCCAAGGCGCACGTATCGCAATCTTGAATCGTACGCTCGACAAGGGCGAAGCCGTTGTTGCAGAAATCCGCGAGGCAGGCGGCACGGCAATCGCTGTTTCTTGTGATGTAACGAATGCAGATAGCGTGCAGCAAGCAGCGAATACGGTTCTCGAGCAGCTCGGACCTTGCGACATTCTGATCAACGGCGCAGGCGGCAACCATCCGAGCGCGAATACGACGAATGAGACGTTCTCGCTTGATGACATGGCCAATCCGGACGTTACATCTTTCTTCGATCTGAGCGTGACGGGCTTCCGGAACGTGCTCGATCTGAACTTCGTCGGCACGCTTATTCCTACGCAGGCGTTCGCGAAGCAGATGCTTGGCCGCGAAGGCGTATCCATCATCAACGTGTCGTCGATGAGTGCCCCATCGCCAATGACGAAGGTGCCGGCGTATAGCGCAGCGAAAGCTGCAATCGAGAACTTCAACCAATGGCTCGCAGTCCATCTGGCTGATGCAGGCATTCGCGTTAATGCGATTGCGCCTGGCTTCTTCCTGACGGAGCAAAATCGTGCGCTGCTGACGAACGAGGACGGTTCGCTTACCCAACGCTCGCACAAAATCATTACCCACACGCCGATGCGCCGCTTCGGCAAACCCGAGGATCTGCTCGGCGCGCTGCTCTGGCTCGCCGACGAGACGCTGTCGGGCTTCGTCACCGGCATCGTCGTGCCGGTAGACGGCGGGTTCCTTGCTTATTCGGGGGTTTAAACTGATCATTAATAAAGAAAAAGAGCCGCGGACACCCCGCGGCTCTTGCTTTTTCCACCTATCACCTATCACCTAGCACCTATCAAACCATCAGCCTTCCACGCTGATTTACCTCATACGTGAACAACTCCACCCAAGCTCCGTCTGCCGGCTCTCACGCGGACAGAGAAATCTGTATTTCCAACCGCGCCTTCCGGATCCAGATAGGCAATAACGGCCGATTGCTGTGTAAAATCACCCCTCTGCCAATCATCCCACACTGCCACCACAAAAAAACCTTAGCAAGCCGATGCTATCAGCCTGCCAAGGTTCCTTCATCGTGCCGCTGCGAACTTGTCCAACTGTGATTGCAGCTCACGCATATAATCATCTATGCCGGCTTCCTTCAGCTCCTGCCGCGCTCTGCTCAGATCGTTGTCGATATCATCGCTGACCCCAGCGGCCAAAGGCTGAATAAACTGCACCTTCTTCGACTCCATGCGTTCCAGCTGTGCAGAGACCGGCGCCGTATCGAACACAAAGCCCTCATACGGATCGATCCCGTTCTTCATCGCCAGCTTCGGTCCTTCATCATACTGCAATCGATTGACAATCTCCTGCCATTGATCCGGATATTTAACTGGCAAATCCAGATAACCGTCAGCAAGTCCTGTCCAATAAGGCTTACGGTTCTCTTCAGCAATGCCTTCGAATGAGACCGCATTATCTATGAGCTTATAATGTTCGCCCTCCACGCCATATTGCAACAATACATAATAGCGAGGGTCGGTATGCGCCTTCTCCAGAAGCTTCAACGCGGTTTCTGGGTACTTGGAATTCGAGCCGATTGAGATCATAGACGAGGTCTCCACTGATATCTTCGGCATAAATACAGTCTGCGGGTATAGATCGAACTTAATATCGAACCAACCGAATTGCTGCTCCGGATACAACTGATTGAGAACGTCGATATAACCGAAGCTTACCGCGCCAAAATGATTGCTGAACTCAAGCGGCTTCTTATTCGCCTTCATCAGTTCCACCGTCTTGGCCGTCTCATTATTCTGGCTCGCCAGGATGTCATGATCCACGACCCCGTCCCGGTACCACTTTCTTGCTATCTCCACCATTTGCTTATATTCAGGAGTCTCATACTTATTAATCGCCTTATAGGGCTCTGCGATTGCGGCGACTGCATAATCCTGTACAACCGTGTAATACTTGCCTCCAGTCAAAATGTCCCACAGCACGTCACCGAATCGTTTATCGTTAATCATCGGCGTGTCTGAATATTCATCTTTGGCCTTGTACAAATATTGTTCCAGCGAGCTGAAGTCATGAATTGCTGGCAGTCCCCATTGTTTCCTCAGATCTTCCCGATACAGTACCCCGTAACTGCCAGCAGCCGGTTTCCCGAATGTCGGCAGACCATACAGCTTTCCGTTAATTTTCACACGGTCCAGAACGTTGCCATAATGTTCAACCAACTTCGGTACCTGATCCAACAACGGTACAAGATCGACGAATGCATTCTTCGAAGCATAGTCTTTGAAATCGGTCCAGAAGCCGCCTACGTAGAAATCATATGCTTTCGTAACGATGGCCCTGCCGATAATGCTTTTCTCTTCCCCCCACGGAATGAAATCAAAACGCAGGGTTGCTCCAAAATCCTTAATGGTTAACGCATCGAGCTGTTTATAGAACTCATCCATCCCGCTTGCCGGCTCTTTGCCCATTGTGATGGCCTTCAAATGAATAACGGAAGCGGACTGCGCGGTATCTGATAACTCCTCGCTGTGATCGGCCGATTCGCCGCTGCTCGTCGATCCGCTTGAACTGCAAGCAGTGACCGTGAGCAAGGAAATCATTATTGCCATTGTCGTGATCTTGCGATACCAGACCGTCATTACCCTTCTCCCCCATCCATTCGTTCACGTCTTACAATCGGTACATCGAAGGAAACGATGGTCCCTCCCGCTTCCGGCGTATGGAAGTTCAGATCGGTCGGCTGGCCGTAGTAAAGCGCAAGCCGCTTCTCTATATTCTTCACCCCATAGCCGCTGCCCCGATGCTTGCGATTATCGCCGTTCGACGCTTGAAACCCTATCCCATCGTCCTCTACTGCAATATGAAGCCTTCCAAGTTCAATAGAGCCCCGAAGTTTAATGACACCAACACCGCCTGGTTTCTCTGTAATCCCGTGCAAAATGGCGTTCTCCACAAGCGGCTGCAACGTAATCTTCGGTATGAGACAATCCAGCGTCTCTTCCGCCAGCTCGGTCTCCAACTGAATCCGATTGCGGAACCGTTTCCGCTGAATTTCCATATAGATCTCACTCAAACGCACTTCATCCCGCAGCGATACGAAATCCTCACCTTTGTTCAGGATCAATTTATAATAATCCGACAGTGCATATACAACCTGCTGGATGTTATCGCGTTCATCGCGCTGCGCCATCCAGTTGATCATATCGAGCGTGTTGTATAGAAAATGAGGATTGATCTGCGATTGAAGCGCACGCAGCTCTGCTTCATTTTTCTCCTGACCAAGCTTGAACTGCTCCTGCATCAGCTCTTGTACGCTGTTGATCATATAATTGTAGCTGGAGATCAGTTGACCTACCTCATCCTTGCGCGGTTCGATATCCAGCTGATTCAGCCGTCCTTGACGTACCTGACTCATCTTGTTCATGAGCAGGAAGATACGGCGCGTAATCGACCGGGCTACTGGGAAAATAAACACAAGCAGGATGATGCATACGACAAGATAGACGGTCAGCATCTGATTGCGAATACTTAGCAGCGCGTCAGAAGCGGCAGCGTGAGAAATAACGGACATCAGGTATAGATTCGTATCGCCGATTTTCTGCCCTCTTGCTAGATAAGTGCCGCTGTCTAGTTGGACTGTCGTAAACTTGCCTTTGCTGTCAATCGGCTTGGGCAGACGCATGAAAGCAAGCTCCTGCTCGCCGCTGCTCGTAATTAGCTCTCCATCCTCCGATTCCACATAAACGAATTGCAGCGGATCGGACTTGATCAGACTTTGCTGAATTTGCTTCAGATCCACATTCAACGTCACAATGCCTGCCGGATCCATATAATCGCGCGGGTTCCACAGCAGCCTGCCGAGAGCAAGATAACGCTCCGTTGAATCTAAGTTATTCTCCTGCCTGATGACCCAAGTCGATGCTCCATTGCTGGCATACACCTTGTTGCCCCAATCCGTGTTGCGAACTGCGCTTAGCTTGCGAAACAGCGTATCGGTTCCCGTCACAATAAATTTATCATCGACAAAATAGACAATATGGTCGAACTCCGAGTTCGTCTCCATCATCTGCGTATAAGCTACCATGGAGTTGAATGCGGCCATCTGCTCCGGAATTTTCATATCGTCCGGCTTCATCGACAGAATCGTATTCATATCTTTATTGACGATAATCATCGCTGACAGCTCTTCGAGATGCGAGAACTTCTTCGCCAGCGTCGACAGCGTCTGTTCATAGTTCTGATTCTCAGCATAATCCTGCCCGTTCACGACAAGCTGGCGAATCTCGTTATAAGAGACGAAGAACGTAATAATTAACGGTACGATGCCGATAAGAGCGAACAGAATCATAATTTTCTTACGGAAAGACATGTCGTTGACTGCATGGACAAGTTTCATTTCAGCTCTTCCTTCGGTACTCGATCGGCGATAAGTCAGTAGACGCCTTGAACACTTTAGCGAAATAGCTTGCGCTTGCATACCCGCACAGCTCCGCAATCGTATTCATCTTCAGATGCTCGCCAGCAACAAGCTTCTTCGCAACGTCCATTCGATAATCGCTAATATATTGTTTGATCGTTGTACCCGTCTCCTGTTTGAACAATAGGCCAAGATGTGCGGTCGACAGATGCATATGCTCGGCGATCATCCGCAGATCGAGATCGACATTGCGGTAGTTGGCAGCGATATACTTAAGCACTTCCTGGACAAGTCTGGAATACTGCGCAACTTGCTGCGTTTGTTCAATCCATACCGAGCAGACAGCAAGCATTAACTGCTCCATGCCATCAAGCGTCCGGCATTCCCTTAAGTAATGCTCTACATCCGGAATGCCGTACTCACTGTCAAGTGCAGCAAGCTGCTTCTGATCATGGCCGGTTGTGCCCTGTATAATCGTCTCGAATATTGTGACCACGCGTTCTTTCGCAGGGGACTGCTTCATCCGGAATTGCGCGCATATTGAACGAATGAAGTCGAGCATCTGCTCAGGGCTTTGCATGCGGACGCGATAAAATTCCGGCAGCACTTTCTCATGGCTGTGGTCTTCAGGCATGCGATCCGCTTCTATATAATGAAACACTCGTCGATCTGCGCTATAGAAAGCTTGCTCCATCGCTCGCATTGCCGTCTTATAAGCATTCGGGAGTTCATGCAGATGATTTGCCGCTGTGCCGATGCTGATGCTGTAAGCTTCATATCGTTTAAGGAATAGATCGCATAAGCTCGACAGCTTCCTTGCATCATGCCGATCAGAAGCAAGTACGAGGAAGCAGTGCCTTCTATCCAATTGGTCGCCAATCGCCTGCATTCCGTTATCCTGCCAATACTGCAGCATCAACTGCAGATCCGCATACCCGTCGCCTGCTTCGAGCCGATTCCATATCATGATTCCCCAGTAACGCTGGTCCGCAGGAAAATAACTTTCTCTGCACAGCCGAACGGTTTCTGCTTTGTCGACATGTTCATCTCGGAGCATGCCCGCAAGCTTCTGCCGTACAAGCTCATTCTTCTGCTTCACAACTGCCGTTTGCTGCTGCTTGTTCGCCAGCGAACGAATTGATTTATCAATCGCCCGTTCGACTTCAGACAGCTTGATCGGCTTCTCAATATATTCAACCGCGGACAGTTTGATTGCGCTCTTGAGATACTCAACATCCATATAACCGCTCATGAACAAGAGCTGACTGTCTGGCGACTTCTCTGCCAACCGTTTAGCAAATTCAATACCGTTGAGCTTCGGCATACGGATATCGGTCAGTACGATCTCCGGCTTCTTCGCCGTCGCAATACGAAGCGCTTCCGCTCCATCTGCCGCAAGATAGATTTCATCGATCCCATATTTGTCCCAATCGAATGATTCGCTTAATCCTTCTCTCGTATAATCGTCATCATCTGCAATTAGCAATCGCATTGACCATCCATCCCTTCGCAGCGCTATGACAACGCTTACAACTAGCCGTGTAATCTATGACTCCAAGCTGCTTCTATTAGGTTTAGCATATCAGAAAATGAACAAGGGAGCGAGCATCCTGCGCCCACTCCATAAGACAAGAAGCCCTGTCTATCGCAATGCGATTATAGACGAAGCTACTCATGTCGGTTGTTATGCAATTCGCGATTACTTCGCTGCTTGACGAGCTTCGTACACTTTGTTCGCTTCGTCGAGCATTTCTTGACCGCCGGATTTGAGCCATTTGTTCTTGAAGTCCTCGAACATTGCGTCCAAATCGTCCGTTGTCGTAACCGCTCTTGTGTAGAACTCATCCTGGAGCGCATTAAGCGTTGCCGAGTATTTACCCTTCGATTCCAGAACTGTAGGTCCAAGTACGTCGGCGATAATTTCGTTGCCGTTGTTCAGCTGATCGCGGAATGCGAGCTTATCAGGCGTGAAGTGGAATTTCCACGTCGAAGTATCGCGTTCTACCAGCGGGTTGTAGAAGCCGCCGAAACCGAATTCATTCTTCTTCTCCGGCGTGTCGTACGGTGCTTTGATCGTTGGAGCGCCGTTGACGATGTCATACGTCGTTCCTTCGTCGCCGAAGACCGTCTTCAAATACACCTCGTCATTCGTTGCGAGTTCTTCGAGAATTTGCAGAATTTTAACCCGTTTTTTCTCGTTCGTCTCTACGTCTTTACCGAACAGCAGCGGAACTTGCAGCGCACCGTTAGAGAATACGAGCGTCTTGCCTGCAGGACCAACCAGACCTTTCCCGTAAGCTGCTTCTACGTTGTTCGCTTTATCGCCTTCGAGCATGCCGAACAGATGGTGATACATGAAGTTTTCTTTGTAACCGATCTTCTGGCTGTTCCACTTCTGTCCGATCTGATCATTGCCGTCCGTCATGAATTCAGGATCGATCAGGTCTGCTTTGTACCATTTGTTGATCAACTTCGTCGCTTCCTTCGCTTGATCCGTCAGCGCGCCCCAAGTCAGCTTGCCATCAGCACCAACCGAGAATTGATAAGGATTAATGCCAAACGAGGCATAAATCGAGTTGAAGAATTGGTTTCGTGCATCCTTGCCGCGAGCCGTCATTCCGTACGTATCCTTCTGACCATTGCCATCCGGGTCATTGTTGCGGAACTTCGTCAATACATCCTCGAACTCGGCAATCGTCTTCGGCGGTTCGCTATAGCCGATTGCCGTCAGCCAATTCTTGTTATACGTCGGAATGAAGCCGTATGCACCGTTCAGCCAGACGCGCGGCACGCCATAGTTCTTGCCATCGATGAGTGCAATATCCCATGCTTGCGGGTTAACCGAATCTACGTCTGCCGAATATTTCGGCATATATTTGCGAATGTCGTCAACGGAGATGCTTGCGATGATGCCTTGACGCGCATAGTTCGTCATGTCGGACTCGTTCGGCGTTTGCGGGAACACGTCCGGAATTTCACCCGCTGCGATTTTTACTTTGAAGTTGTCGTCTGTTACGCGTTCGTTGATGATCTTAACGTTGAATTTCTCTTCCAGATACTTCTGAACTTCGTTGCCGTCCTCCGTTGGCGTATCCCATGTGGAGCCTGCGAACGTAATCGTAATCGGCTCCTCTTTCTCTACCGGCGCTTCGGAATTGACGTTATCCGTGTTCGTGGATGTATCGGTGCTGCTCGTCGTTTCCTTGTCCGAGCTGCTGCCGCAGCCTGCTGCGATAATGGATAGGCTTAAGAGAATTGCGAGACTAAGCTTCTTTTTATTGGCTTGCATGCGTTGTAATCCTCCCTTTTTATAAATGCAGCTTGTGTTATTTAAACAGGGCACAGCATTCACCATGACATGCCCAGCGTAAACCAATGGTCAGCCTTTGAGCGATCCGATCATCGTGCCCTTGACGAAGTACTTCTGCAGGAACGGGTACACGATCAGAATCGGCAGCGCGGCGAACATAACCGTTGCAGCCTTAATCGAATGCTCATACTTGAAGTTGCCGACAACCGAGCGGCCGAACGTCTCCGCATCGGTATTCGTAATGACGATCTCCCGCAGGAAGAACTGAAGCACCTGCTTGCTCGGACTCGAGATGTAGAGCACGGCATCGAACCATGCGTTCCAATGTCCAACCGCCGTCCACAGCGCCAACGTTGCCAGTACCGGCTTCGACAGCGGGAGAACGATCGAGATGAGAATGCGGATGTCATTCGCGCCATCGATCTTGGCTGATTCCTCGACTTCCGTCGGAATCGACATGAAGAAATTGCGAAGAACGAGCATCGAGAACGTCGGCACGAGACCCGGAATGATGTACACCCAGACGCTGTCCATCAGATGCAGCTCTTTAATGAGCAGGTACGACGGAATAATGCCGCCGCTGAAAAACATCGTGAAGAGAATGATCATCGTATAGAAACTGCGGTGCGGCAAATATCGACGCGACAGCGGGTAAGCGCACATCGACATTGCGATAAGAGTCAGAACCGTACCTACTACCGTCCGGAATGTGGAGTTGCCGAAGCCGATCCATATTTTTTTCTGATAGAGCACCTGTTTCCAAGCGAAGAAGTCTAGATCTTTCGGATAGAGATGGAACCCGAACCGTCCCGCCTCTCCCGGCCCGCTGAGCGAGATGGAGGCGATATGGACGAACGGATAGATCGTGACGATACAGAGCAAGGATATAAATGTGATTAGAATGATTTGAAATATGTTTTCACCGACAGTCGGTTTCATAGCTGGCTGATTCCTCCCTGCGGTTCGTTAGAGAACCCCTTCTTGGCCTAATTTCTTCACAATAAAGTTGGTGCCGAGCACGAGTATAATGCCGATGATGTTCTTGAATAGCCCAACCGCTGTCGTTAAGCCGAATTGGAAGTTCTGAATGCCGGCCCGGTACACGTACGTATCGATTACGTCCCCGACCTCATAGACCGCAGGGCTGTACAAGTTGAAAATTTGATCGAATCCCGCATTCAGAATGCCGCCGAGCGATAGGATGAACATAATCGTAATGACCGGCAGAATGGTCGGAATCGTAATATGCCATGTCTGCTTCCAGCGGTTGGCACCGTCGATTCTCGCTGCTTCGTACAGCGTCGGATCAACGCCGGACAACGCTGCGAGATAGATGATCGTGCCCCAGCCAATCTCTTTCCAGATGCCGGTCGCGACTAACGTCGGACGGAAATAAGCGGTATCCGCCAGGAAGTAGATGGGATCGATATGCATCAGCTTGAGCAGGTAGTTAACCGGCCCCTCTGAAGGCGACAGCATGATGATGATAATGCCTGAGAGAACAACCCACGAGAAGAAGTGCGGAATGTAAGATATCGACTGCGCGATCTTCTTGAACGCCGCCGAGCGAAGCTCATTGAGCAGCAGTGCCAGAATGACCGGAGCCGGGAACCCGAAGATGATGTTGTAGCAGCTAATCAAGATGGTGTTGCGGAATATGCGGGCAAAGTCTGGCGATTGATAGAACAGAAACTTGAAGTATTCCATTCCCACCCACGGGCTTCCCCATATCCCTTTCACCGGACTGAAATCTTTGAACGCCAGCTGAATGCCGTACAGCGGTCCGTAATGGAAGACGCCGTACCAGATTAAGACCGGGAACAACAAGAAGAAAAGAAACTTGTGCTTCTTATACTCCCGCCAAGTGCTGCCTAGCTTGGATGCAGTCCGACGCTTCGGCTCGTTGGCGCTTTCTATTTTTGCAATATTCAAATTATTCAAAAGCGATCACCCCTCTATCCCGTTTCAGCTTCCGTCCTACCAGATGAGAACATGCTTATTCTTCAGTCGCAGAACCGCTTCGATGAAGAAATAGTCGCCGTATATAATCGGAACCTCTGTATGCTTCGCGCTGTGATACGCTGCCGTTCCGCCGTCTACAATCGAATCCTGTTCAACATCCCAATTGCAGAATTTCTCGTCAACCGCTCGCAGCATCCGGATCGCTGCAGATTGATACAGGCTGCGCTCGTGCTCTGGCACTGCATCGGCAATGGCGAGCAGTCCGCAAGCGGCGCATACGCCAGCCGTCGTATCCCACTTCACCGGCTCAGCCGGCGAGCGGAAGTCGACCAGCGGAACATGACCCGTCACCGATACATTCGCGATAAAATAATGCGCGATCCGCTTCGCAGCGCTTAAATATCGGTCATCCCCTGTGTAGTGATGGCTGAGTGCGAAGCCATAAAGCGCCCACGCCTGACCTCTTGACCAAGAGGAACCGGACGCGTAGCCTTGTCCTCCTGGAGCCGCTACCAGATCGCCGGTGGCAGGATCCAGAACCGCGATATGATTGCACGAGCCATCTTCACGAACGGCATGCTTCAGTACCGTGTCCGCGTGATCGACCGCGATGTAGGCAAAGCGTGGATCTTGTGTCTCCTGACTCGCCCAGTGCAGAATCGGAATGTTCATCATGCTGTCGATGATGATCCAGCCCGTGCAGTCGTCGTTCCAAGCTCGGATGAACTTGCCTCGCGGATTGTAGCGGCCAGCTAATAGATTCGCAGCGTGCATGCCTCTTGTCTTAGCGCTCTGGTCGCCCGTCAGACGATAATTCGCGACAGCGGAGTGAAGCCACATGAAGCCTACATCATGGTGCAGACCGTCGAAACCGTTGAATGCTGTATCCAATCTCCGTTCTACGCCTTCCGCTGCAGTTCTATAATTCGGTTCGCCTGTCGCTTGATACATGTGCCACAGGATGCCCGGCCAGAATCCGTTCGTCCACCAGTAGATGTCCGACTCTCCCATATCTTCGCGGTAACGTCCGCCTTCAGGCACATAGGGAATACGGTCACCGACCCTAGCGCATTGTGCAGACATTTTACGTTGAATATTGTCCCATGTTCGGTCGAGCCACTGCTGCTCTGTCTCGGTTAGTTGCTTGTTCATGCTGGTCTCAATCTCCTTACGTTCATTCATTCGCTTGCTTCGTAACTCAATTGTAAGCGTGTGCAACAAGGACGAATATCGCAATTTCACAAGATTTCTTGTAATAATGGAGGACTTGAGATGCGGAAACTTATACCTGATAGGGACAAAAAAAACCGTTCCTACGGCATCTTGGCCGAGGAACGGTCTTCTTATTGCAAATGAAACGCGCTTATATTCAATTCGTAACGGAGCGGAACACATGTCGAATGACATCGCCGCGGCTTATAATGCCGACTAGCACGCCGCTGCGTACGATCGGTAATTTCTTGATTTGTTTCTTGCCCAGAATAGCGGCGATCTCCTCAATATCATCGTCCCAAGAAGCGACGACGACCTTGCGTTTGGCAATGACGAGCGCGTTCAAGTTCAAGATCTGGCTGACCCGCTCTTCCATGCACTCGGGATCGCTGATCACCATCGTATAGTAGAAGTTGCCGACAATACGGTCACTCTTCTTGCCAATGTACCGCATAATGTCTCCATCGCTAATGTAGCCCACAATCTCGTTCCTATCGTTCACAATCGGAAGACCGCTAATACGATGATCGATGAATTTCTCGATGACGGCGCGGACTGTGTCCCCTTCCTTCACCTTGTAGACGTGGCGATTCATAATGTCGAACGCTTTCATACTAGATCGCTCCCCCTTCGTATGCTGCATCTCCTATAACACTAGTACGGCAAATCTCGCAAGAAAGTTACGGGCAATGAACCAATAAGTGCAAATCGGGCAGATGAACACATACAAGTGCAACGTATCTAGTATTCGCCAAAATGATGGGAAATATCCTTCTTTTCCTCCATGGGAGATGTCGAATGAACCACATAGGCGTTATTGAGCGACAAATTGCTATTGAAACGCGCTAACGGACCGTAGGACGCTATTACGCTCCACATTGGAACGATTAACGTTCGTACAGTCCGTTACATGTTGATCGGAATGATCATTTACGTATTAACGCGTTTCTTTACCGAATGCCGGTCACCTGCAGGAAATGGCTGTAGCCTTCTTCCCAGCGTCCGGCCTGTTCCGGCTCGTAGATCGTGATGGGGAACGATTCGCGAATCGAGCGGCGCGCTTCCCAGATGTCTTGGAATTCGCCTTGCGCAATCCACTGCACGGCCAAGTTGCCGATCGCGCTGCCTTCCGCAGGACCCGCCCATACCGGCTTGCCGATTGCATTCGCCGTCCACTGGCAGAGCAGCACATTATGTATGCCGCCGCCTACCATGTGCAGTCCGTTGAAGGATTGACCGGATAACCGTTCCGTCAACTCCAGCACATAGCGGTATTTGAACGCCAAGCTCTCGAGGACGCAGCGAACGATTTCGCCCGGGTTCTGCGGTACAGGCTGATTCGTGCGCAGGCAGTAGTCTCGCACGCGTGCAGGCATATCGCCTGGCGCAAGGAACGCCGCATCGTCGGGATCGATGAATGCAGAGAATGCCGCTGCCTGCTCCGCCATCGCAACGAGATCAGGGAATGTATACGCCTGACCAGCACGTTCCCATTCTCTGCGACATTCTTGAATGATCCACAGCCCCATGATGTTCTTCAGCAGACGATACGTATTGCCGTATCCGCCTTCATTCGTAAAGTTCAACTGCTGCGACTCTTCGGTGATGATCGGCCGATCGATCTCCGTTCCGAGCAGCGACCACGTTCCACAGCTCAAGTAAGCGAAGGAGCGTTCAATCGCTGGAACCGCGACAACAGCCGATGCCGTATCATGCTCGGCTACCGCATATACAGGCACTGCGCCAAGTCCAAGCTCTTGCTGGACCGATGGCTGCAGTTGCCCTGCCGGCGATCCTGGCTGCAGCACTTGTCCGAACCACGATTGCGGCAGCTCCAGCTTGTCGAGCAGTTCTTCGTCCCACCGCTGCTTCAGCGGGTTATACAGCTGCGTCGTCGATGCATTCGAGAATTCGTTGTATTTCTCGCCTGTCAGGAAGTAGCGGAGCAGATCGGGAATCATCAAGAACTGCTCCGCCGACTGCATCGAGGCCGTTCCGTTCTCGCGATGTGCACTTAGCTGATAGATCGTGTTGAAGGGAAGAAACTGAATACCCGTACGCGAGAAAATGAAGCCGGATCCCAGCTCATGCTGCACGCGCTCCATCACACCATCGTACAAGGAGTCCCGGTAATGATACGGATTGCCGAGCAGACTTCCGTCGCTGGCAAGCATACCGAAGTCGACCGCCCATGAATCGATGCCGATGCTGGCAAGGTCGATTCCTTTATGCTTTGCTTTGAGCAGTCCCTGCTTGATCTCATGGTACAAGCGGAGTATGTCCCAATGAAGACGATCTCCCACTTGAACTGGATCATTCGGGAAGCGGTGCAGCTCTTCGATCTCGATCTTGCCGTCCGTCAGCTTGCCGATAATCGCTCTGCCGCTGCTTGCGCCAAGATCAAATGCAAGTATGTTCGACACAGGGTCGCCCTCCTGACATCAGGATCTTTGAACGGAGTTCAAAGTCACTCTATTTTCTGAAAGCATTACCCGCGTTGAAGCAGAACGTTCTGCTCGTATTCCTTAACTTCCTTGATCCATTGCTCGCGCACTGGAACGTTATTCGATGCGCAGTAATAATCCCAGATGGCTCCAAACGGATAGGATTTGAACTCTTCCGTCAGTGCGAGGCGAACCGTGTAGTCGCCTTCCAGCTCCGCTTTCTTGAGCGCTTCAACTGGCTCAAGCATAGCGCGGAGAAGCGCCTTGATCGTGTTGCGCGTGCCAACTACCCATGCCGCAACGCGGTTGATGCTCGCGTCGAAGAAGTCGAGGCCGATATGCGTCGTGCCCAGCAGGTCGTGGCGAACAAGCTCACGGCCGATCTCGAGCAGCTCGTCGTCCATGATGACGACGTGATCGCTGTCCCAGCGCATCGGACGGCTGACGTGGAGCAGAATGCCGCTTGTGAACAGCGCCAGCGAAGACAGCTTGTTCGAGATGGTTTCCGTCGGATGGAAGTGACCTGCATCGAGACAGATCAACTTGTCATTTTGCAGGCCGTAGCCCATATAGAACTCATGCGAACCAACGACATACGCTTCCGAACCAAGGCCGAACAGCTTGCTCTCGACCGCGTCGAGGTTATGCTTCGGATCGATTGGCTCTGCGAACACTTGATCGAGCGACTCTTTCAGTCGGCGGCGCGGGCTCATCCGATCGACCGGATTGTCCTTGAAGCCGTCCGGCACCCATACGTTCGTGACGCAAGTCTGGCCAAGCTGCTCGCCGAAGTAAGCGCCGATCTTACGGGATGCTTTGCAATGATCGATCCAGAACTGGCGAATCTCCGGGTCTGGATGGCTCAGCGTGAAGCCGTCGGAAGATTTCTCATGCGAGAAGCAGGTTGGGTTGAAGTCAAGGCCTAGACCTTGTTCCTTCGCCCACGTTACCCAACGCTCGAAGTGCTTCGGCTCGAGTTGATCCAGTTCCACCTTCTCATCCGTATCTGCGTAGATGGCATGAAGGTTGACTTTGTGCTTACCGGGAATGAGCGAGAACGCTTTGTCGAGATCCGCGCGCAGCTCTTCTGGCGTTCGTGCAGCGCCTGGATAGTTACCCGTTACGGAGATGCCGCCGGACAGCTCTTGATCCTGATTCAAGAAACCTTTGACATCATCGCCTTGCCAGCAGTGCATCGAAACGCGAATCTCAGCCAGCTTCTTAAGTACTTCATCTGTATCAATGCCATGTTGTGCGTAAAGCGCTTTCGCCGCTTCATAGGCTTGTTTCACATTTGCATCCATCTATCTAGCCTCCATTTGCATTGGTGGAATAGCGGACACCGATCCTCTCCGCAAGCAGGAGGAACGGTGCCGTTGTCATCGTATTTAGAATTAACGCGTGAATGCCGCTGGTACGCCGCCGTCAATCGTCAGCATGCAGCCCGTCGTTTTGTCGGCTTTCGACGAAGCGAAGAATGCAATGCCTTCTGCGATATCCTTCGGATATATGTTCACGAGCAGCGTCGTGCGCTTACGGTAGTACTCTTCCAGTTGATCTGGCTCAATGCCGTACGCTGCGGCACGTTCGTTGCGCCACGAACCGTTCCAGATCGCCGAGCCTTGCAGAATCGCGTCCGGCAGAATCGTGTTGACGCGAATACCGAACTCGCCGCCTTCTGCTGCGATGCAGCGAGCAAGGTGTGCTTCCAGTGCCTTCGCAGCGCTGTAAGCCGTTGCGTTCTTACCTGCGTACACGGAGTTCTTCGAACCGATGAATACCATGTTGCCGCCGATGCCTTGCTGCTTCATCAGCTTGAACGCTTCGCGAGCGACGAGGAAGTAACCCGTGCCGAGTACGTTCATGTTCAGGTTCCATTCCTTCAGCGACGTCTCATCGAACGGACTCGACGTTGCAAGACCTGCATTGTTGACGATAATGTCAACGCCGCCGTATACAACAGCCACTTCGGCATAAGCCGCTTGGATGGCTTCTTCGCTCGTTACGTCCATTTTGATTGCAATCGCACGGTTCTCACCGTATTTCGCATTGATTTCGTCTGCAACCTTCTGAGCGCCTTCGAGGTTAAGGTCAGCCAGGACAACGTGTGCGCCTTCCGATACGAGACGGCGTGCCGTCTCGCTGCCGATGCCGCCTGCGCCGCCTGTAATGAACGCAACTTTGCGGGAGAATTCCGCTTCAGCCGGTGCGAGCGACAGCTTATACAACTCGAGCGGCCAGTATTCGATGTTGTACGATTCGTTCTCGTTGAGCGATACGAATTGGCCAAGTGCCGTAGCGCCGCGCATTACAGCGATTGCACGATGGTACAGGGCGCCGCTTACTTGCGACAATGCCCAGCTCTTGCCCGTGTTCACCATGCCGATACCTGGAATAAGGATAACACGTGGAGCAGCTTCGAACATAACATCGCCTTCATGTTTGTTGCGCTCGAAATATTGTGCGTACTGCTCTTTGTAAGCTGCAACGCCTTCCTTCAACTTCGCTTTGAGACCTTCTACGTCGTCTGCATTCGGCGTCCAGTCGATGAAGAGCGGAACGACCTTCGTGTGCACGAGGTGATCTGGGCATGCTGCGCCCACTTGCGACAGCTGCGGCGAATCTTGACCGCCGACGAATGCGAGCACGTCGTCTTGATCGTCGAACGACAGAATCATTTTCTTGCTGTCGGATACCGCACCGCGGATCGTCGGCATAACTTGGGAAGCGATCTGACGGCGAACATCAGCTGTAAGCGGAGCGTGCTTTACGCCGCCGAACAGCTTCGCTTGGTTGACGCGAGCTTCGATGAATGCTTCCGCTTCATTAATAATGCGGATCGTTTGTGCGTAGCTAGCTTCGGACGTTTCGCCCCAAGTAACAAGTCCGTGTTTCTCCATCAGTACCAGTTCAGCATTCGGGTTCGCAAGAACGCCTTCTGCAATCATTTTGGATAAGGTAAAGCCAGGACGGATATAAGGCACCCATACGAAACGGTCGCCGAAAATTTCTCTCGCCAGCTCTTTGCCGTTGCTAGCGCAGCAGAGGCTGATAATTGCATCCGGATGTGTATGGTCAACGTGTTTGAACGGTAAGAAAGCATGCAGCAAGGTTTCGATCGAAGCGCGCGGATGTTTGGAATCGACCATGCTGTGGCCGAGGTAAGCGACCATCTCTTCGTCTGTCATTGCGTCGCGCTCGAAGAGCGGACGAATGTCATCCATGCGCAAACCTGTGAAATTGCCCGCTTTCATGGAGCCAAGGTCGGAGCCGCTGCCTTTCACGTACATCACTTCTACATCGCGACCGCGGAAATCCTTCTCGATCGTCTTCGCGGACGTATTGCCGCCGTAGATATTGCAAACGCGGCGGTCAGCACCGATGAGATTAGAGCGATAAACCAATTGATCAAGACCGTTCGTATATTGCGCAGCTTGTTCGGCAACCCATAAGCTTTTTACCATTTGTTTACCTCCGAATTTGTCTGTTTGTATTTGATAGACCTAGTTTAACATCTTTGTTTTTCTTTGAACATAGGGAAAACAAAAAAAACTAAAGATATTTTCAAAAGATCTATCACCTACCCAAACCTCGGGAGCTCTAGCTATCAGGAAACCTCCCTGCAATTGGGGGCCATGGGCACAGCGAACAAAGAAAGAATATTGCACATGCAGTTTCTATTGCATCCGCGAGCGAAAATGTTTCCTATATCGCCGAGATTGTCGCCTAAACACCCCCTGCTGAATACATCTGAAGTATCATTCAGCAGAGGGTGTTGGGCATGCAAGCTCATGATCTCCTTCAAGGATGGATCGCCTACACGTCGGACCGCAGCGGAACGTTCGACATTTGGCTTTACCGTCCGCAGGACAGTTTTAGTTTTCAACTTACACAAGGGCTTGGTGCAGCATTCTCCGTTCCCTATTGGTCTCCGGACAGCAGAAGAATCGCTTTCACTGGCATTGGCAACGTGGTTTACCTGCTGGATATCGGCACGCTTGCCGTCTCAAGGATCGACCAAATCGAACCCTACACACTGCTGGACTGGTCGCCGGACAGCCGATTTCTCGCGTATGTCAAAAACGGGCAAATCGTCATCTATGATACTTTCTCGCATAGAAGTTATGCCATTCCGATGGCCGGCGCCAGCGATGTCCAGTGGTTTCCTTCCGGTACCGAGCTTCTGTTCGCAGCTCCGGATACCAACGGCAACACCCAGCTCTTCCGCATTCGAATTGACGGCGCAGACCGGAGACAAATCACGCAAAATACGGACGGACCGCTGCATGACGTTCGGCTTTCCCCGGACGGTGCCTTCGCGCTATATACATTCCCCGGTGCCAGTATCTCCATCATTTCGACGGTAGATCTGACCAATGGCACCATCCGCACGCTGGAAGGCGGACCGCTCGCCAAAAACTATTTTCCCATATGGTCCCCGGACTCTCTGAGCATTGCCTACAGCGCAACCGCATATAAAGAGCCGAATTATTATTCTCTCGTTCAAATCGATAACCGTATTGGTCAAAAGCAAAGGACGTTGGCCGTTTCCGACTGTTTCGCCGCTCCCGTCAGCTGGTCGCCGGACGGCGGCAAAATCGCGTATTTATCTGGATGTGCAGGCATAGAACAAGCAAGTCAGATCTGGATAGTCGATATTAGGGAGCCTAAGCCGGTGAAAGTCCTAAGCGGCGGCCGGATTACTGCCCTGCAGTGGTCTCCTCGCGTCAGAAGAGTTTCTTTCATCCATTAATGCATACGAAATTTATGCGCAGAGTGGATCGGGAACCCTCTTTGATGGTGATGCCACCTTCGCTGAAGTTGCACCTTGAACCATTTCATCGTATTACAAACCAAAAAACGCGGCTTAGCCGCGCTTTTTGGTTTAGCAATACAGAAGGATA
Source organism: Paenibacillus sp. CCS19 (assembly GCF_033239625.1). Lineage (NCBI taxonomy): Bacteria > Bacillati > Bacillota > Bacilli > Caryophanales > Paenibacillaceae > Paenibacillus > Paenibacillus sp. CCS19. Next base: position 105,653 of record NZ_BTCK01000012.1, on the reverse strand, counting down.
GTTGCTGGAATGCGGAGTGTATTCGCCGATGGACTCGGACTCTAACCGCCGACAGGCTCGCCTTTCAGCAGTCTTTGCCGAATGGAGTAGGCCAGTTCCTGATCATGCTCGTTGCTTGGATCTAGAGCTTTGCTATCGCTAATAATAATAAGCCCTTGATTATAATAAACAGGTTTGCCGAGCGCTTCCGCGATGACGCGAAGCGGCACGTATGCCCGTCCTTGCTTCAGCTCCATCACGCCAATCATCGCAGTCTGCACGCCGTTGTTAATATAGTGGTGCTCGTTCGGCGCAAACGTGAATGAAGTCGATGCCGTCTGAATTGTAACGGAATGCTGCTTCGAGTCGTAGCTTGCCTGAGCGCCGAAAGCATCAGCTATGAATCGCAGAGGAACCAACGTTTTACCTTTTGTCGCATATGGCGATACATTTGGTTCTCCAGGAAGAGCAAATGAGCGCACGCCATGATTCAATACCGTCGGCTGATCGATAAAGAGCACGACGGAGCTCGCAAGCAGCTCTTCCGTCTCGATGTTATTAGTTAGGAGAGCTGATTGCTCCGCTGAACAAGGGCTGCCTTCATACAGCTTCATGTAATCGATAATAAAGTCGACCGCCTCTGGCCGTAGATCCGCTTGCAGACTCGAATCCTCCAACGTCTGACGGACATATTCCCACGAACAATCGAATTCCATCTGCGAGAACGCAACGGCGTAGATGAGCGATACGGTTAGACTGGACGGCAATGCTCGTTTCGCTTTGACAAGCCACGCGACATTGCTGACCTGCAAGTAATGATCCATGACGTCCAGATAACCTAACACGAATAGCTCATCCCCGTCGAGTTCCGCTGCGTTCAACGCATCGAGTGACTTTCCATAGACAAGCTTTGCATAATCGTCGGCGTAATGACGGTCCTTCCACTCGCTTCCACCTGCATAGATCGCATTGATGACAGCCGCTTTCTCATCGATCGGGTGCTCTTCCGAAGCAAGAAACGCCGCTGTATCCTTCGTTATGCCGCCCTGCTTCGCCGCCTCCACTGCGTCGATGTCCTCATAGGCCCGATAAAAATCTGTCGACGTTAGCGGAGAATCCGCATAGGCGCGTTGATGACCGCCTACTCCAATAATGGACAACCCGATCGCGAAAACGCTCAGCATCGTCAACAGCCTTTTCCAAACCTGTGATCGCTTAATCTTGCTTCCGCTTACATTATGCATGATGCCAATCCTCCCAAATCAGTGTAATAGAATAACGTATTTCCACAGTATAACATTTCTAGAATTATCCAACACCCTGCTATTCTCGTATTAATTCTTCTACTCCTGATTCTAAATCACTACTCATACTTATAGTCAAAAAAAAGAAGCTGGCAATGTACCAGCTTCTTGTCGCATTCTTACAACGTCTTCCGTGCGACACCAGAAATTAAACCCTCCTCGCTATTTGTAAATATCAAGCGACTATAATTGTATACGCCATTATTCCAAACATTGAAATCATGATTACCATCCTTAATCAAAATTTGATAAAAATGTTCGAGATGATTCCCCGCTTCATCTGACAGCCCTTCCACCGATTTGGCATAGCTGCGAATCGCGAAATCGGCTTCTCCGCAGGTCATATATAGCAAACGAAGCTTATGATCGCTTGATGCGAGAGTTGCTCCAAGAACGTTGCCTTCGCTCGAAGTAGGAGCATTCGAAAAAGCTCCGACATAAGCAAACAAATCGATCATGCCTGACGTGAGCACCGTTTGATCCAGCCCATTGCCCCAGATGCTATCGGTTCCAGTGAATCGCGTCGAATCATATCTATGCCCGCCGAGGATCAGATTCAGAGCCTGCATCCCCCCCATCGACAGCCCGGCGATCGCTCTGTGAGCGCGATTGAATCGGATTCCCTCGGAGGATGTGTCCGCTATATCCGCGTAGGTATTGTAGTTTGATTCTATAAACGGAATCAAATCGTATCTCAACTCATAATCGAAGTAATAGAAGCCTAGCATATTGGTACCCTCGGAATTAAAGGAACTATCCGTCCAGTCATGCGCGCTTCTTCCGTTGGGAAACACGACGATCAGCGGATCAATATCGCCGTTTGCAATAAGATTGTCAAATAGATTGCTAATAATAAACCGTCCGTCAACCTTACCATTGCTGCTTAACCACTCAAATTGATCTCCGCCGACTCCGTGCAATAAATACAGTACATTGTATTTGACATCCGTGTCGTTCGAGTCATAGCCCGCAGGTAAGTAGACGTTGCATTTCTTCCATATGGCATCACCTGCAACGGCTTCTCTTCCTGCTTCACCGATATCGATTTTCCGATTGGTTACTAGTTGTCGCGATAAATCGATATAGTTGCATACCTCATAAGAAACCTCTTGCATTGAACCTTGAAATTCGGCATCAACTGACCTTAGATACTCGGCAGGTACCGCTGTCACATTCTTATTTTGCATATGTATGATCTTCCCTTCGGATCGAATGGTTACAGATCAATCCTATCATGTCGCTAAAGTGACACGTAACCTTACAAATCTTATATCTAGCGATTTAGAATCAGAATAAACACAATTTTTAACAAAGCATTGAACGTTATATTGTTAACCGCCGCAGTTAAGTAAGCACCTAGGAAGTATCACACGAGTTCCAGCTCCCGAGGATGCTCGCCCAATCAGGCTGGGCAGTGGGGTAACAGCACCAAAAAGCGCGGCCTGAGCCGCGCTTTTTGTGTGATATTGACACCTTCGAGAGGTACATATTATTTGATTAAGTTTGTTGGAACTCAATGTAGTCGAACTGAATGCCTGGCTTGATGAACTCCAGCGTCAGCTCATAGCTGCCTGCTTCCAGTTCAACCTTCACCAGATTGCGCTTGAACCACTTACCGTCCGTACCATTCGTCTGAGCCGTCGTGATCACTTGACCATTAAGCAGCACGTTGCATGCGCTTTGCGCCAAGCCGCCGTCCGGCGACATCATGCGGCCGATCAGACGGTATTGGCCGGCTTCTGCAACAGTCAGAACGACCGCGCCGTCTTTGACCGGCTTCACTTGTGCGTCAGCTGCAATGCTCTGTCCGCCTGTCAGATCGGAAGAAGCGCTGACCTTCACTGCTTCAGCGACTTTGATCTGCTGGTTGCGCGAGAATACTGGCGCCTTGCGGATGAAGTTCAGAATGTTGATCGCGCTGCGCTGCAGCTCGCCGCGTGACAGCGTGCCGTTCGCGAGCGATTCGATCGTGTTATCTTCGGTCGTATTCGCTTCCGCACCATAGTTGTCGACAACCATGTACAGGTCATTTTGCGCACGAACCATGTGGTTAGTGAAACGTACATCGGCAGGGCCGCCGCTGACAACGTCATTCATCTTTGCCCACCAGTCCGTCATGACGATGCCCGTGTAGCCCCATTGGCCGCGCAGAATCGTCGTGTTCAGATCATAGTTCGACGCTGCCCAGTGTCCGTTGATCGGATTGTAAGACGTCATGATCGATTGCGCGCCGCCTTCTTTAACCGCCATTTCGAAGCCCTTCAAGTAGATCTCACGCAATGCGCGTTCGGACACAGCCGCGTCAACCTGCGTGCGATACTTCTCTTGGCTGTTGCAAGCGAAGTGCTTCAGCGTCGCGTTCGATCCGCCCTTGCGAATGCCAACGACATTCGTAATTGCGAACAGACCCGTTACGAGCGGATCCTCCGAGAAGTATTCGAAGTTCCGGCCGTTAAGCGGACTGCGGCGAAGGTTCATGCCTGGTCCGAGCAGCGTATCGATGTCATTGCTGAGCAATTCCTTGCCTTCGAGTACGTAGAGCTCCTCGATCAGCGGCAGGTTCCACGTTGCAGCAAGCAGCGTGCCGATTGGCACTTGCGTCGCCTTGTGGCCGCTGTCCATCCGAATGCCGGACGGGCCGTCAGCCGTACATGCAACAGGAATGCCGTAGCTGCGCAGACCTTCGCTGACGCCGCCGAATGCGGATGCTGTGCCTGGCGTTACGAGCGGGCTCACCATGCCTTCGCCGCGAACGAGAATGGCAAGCTCGTCATTCGACAGCTGTGCAACGAAATCTTCGATGCTGACTTTGCCATCTTGCACGTCACGCAGCTTGTAGCCTTGATCTCCCGTGTGATCGAAAGTTGCAGGCATACGTTCTGCAATGCGCTCGGCGAGCGACACTTGCGCAGTTGGCACAGCTTCGTAAGTCAACTCATAAGTGCCATCCGACTTGCGTGCACCTGGTTTCATGCGCGTGAAGTTTTCCGTTGGCGCAAGCGCTTCTTCCAGCTGTTCAACGACAACTACTTCATTCACTTGATAACCGCTTTGACCGTCAACGCTTACTTGAACGACATCTTTGACGCTATTGCCTGCATACAGGTTGTAGACACCCGCTTCAAGCACATACGCGGAGCGATGTCCAGTAGCGCCAGCATCATCATAAGTCGCCATCGAATTTATCGAAAACGTTACCGATACTTGCGCAGACTCGCCCGGTTGAAGCACTGCAGTCTTCGTGAATGCTGCCAGCTGCTTCGCTGGTTGGCCCAATTTGCCTTGCGGCGCTTCGTAATACACTTGCAACACTTCTTGGCCGGCATATTGACTGCCTGTGTTCGTAATTGCTGCGCTAACCTCAATGTTATCGCCTACAACCTTCGCGCTTGCCTGTTCAATCTTGAACGTTGTATAGGACAGGCCGTAACCGAATGCATACTGCACCTTCTCAGGACAGAACGTTTCGAAATAACGGTACCCGACATAAATATCTTCTTGGTAGAAATTGCGCGTGTCGCTGCCATAGTTTGCAGTCGATGGGTAGTCATCGATCGAATACGCGATCGTATCCGTCAATTTGCCGCTCGGCGTAACGTCGCCAACGAGTACATCCGCAATCGCATTGCCGCCTTCCATGCCGCCATGCCATGCATAGATGATCGACGCAATCGGATGAACATAAGCAGCGTCATCCACCCAGCTCATATCGATAATATTCGATACGTTCACAACAACGATCGTCTTCTCGAATTGAGCGGTCACGAGCTTCAGCATCGCCTTCTCGTCTTCCGTCAGCAGATAGCTGCCTGGCTCGACCGCGTTATCTTGGTCTTCGCCCGCCGTACGGCCGATGACGACAATCGCCTTGTCGGACTTGCTTCTAGCGTCAGCTACGAGCTCTTCCGTCAGCGGCATTTCCTTCTGGAACCATGGCTCAGCCGCCCAACCGCCGCCGCCGTTATCGAACGGGTTCTGCTCGATCCAGTTCTCATAAATCGACGCGAGCGATTCGTTGACCGTAATGCTCGACTTCTGGCGCAGACCGCCAAGCAGGTTCGTCGTGTAAGGCACGTTTACGCTGCCGCCTGATCCTGTGCCGCTGCGATAATAGTTCACTTGGATACGTCCGAAGATCGATACACGATTTCCTGATGTTAGCGGTAACACTTGTCCCTCATTACGGAGTAAAACCGCGCCTTCTGCTGCAACTTTCCTGCTGAATTCAGCAAACCCTGGCAAAGGAATGCCTATTGTCTTCTCTGTGCTCAACGTTTTCCCTCCACTTGATGTTTTGTATGATTCTAACAGATTCTCTATGTACCATACAACGCATCCTATCCTTGGTCATACGATCGATCATTCGAACGTATCAACTATCAGAGAATTGTACCACAAACCTTGCTTTCATTAAAACTGCAGTAATCAACGGGATTATGCTCTCCCGTCATGCTGAATGATTCAACAAGCGCAACAGTCTTCTCCGCATAAGTTGAAAATAGCAACATAGCAGAATTCCGTTAGTTAAGAGCAGAAATCCGACTTCTTGCCATATGACTGTTTGCTGTAAACTTTGAGACATAGCAGCAGTTACTACGAGAGGGGATAGCAGGAATGAAGCAGCTTTCTGTTCTGACTAGTGAACAAATGGAACAATTCGAGAAAGAAGGATACCTCATTGTGCGAGGCGTCTGGAATACAGACGAGGTTGCAGAGATTAAAAGGACATTTGACGAGATTGGTGAAAATACGATCCCAGGCTTCTTCGAACCGGATCTGTCCGAAGAGAATCAAGATCCATTAAGACGCTATCCACGCGTTATGCATCCGCATCGTTTCAACGATGTAAGCAAGAAATATATGCTCCATCCCACTGTCATTTCCATACTGGAAGACCTCTATGGAGAAGAAGCCCTTGCTGCACAAAGCATGTTCTACTACAAGCCGCCAGGCTCGCGCGGTCAGGCGCTCCATCAAGATAACTTCTATCTGAAGGTCGAGCCGGGCAACTGCATCGCGGCATGGGCTGCGATCGATCGTTGCGACGAAGAGAACGGCTGCATGCTGCTCGTGCCGAAGACGAATACGTACGATATCGTTTGCCCTGAGCAGTCCGATTCTAGCGAATCGTTCACTACCCATTATGTGAAGCCGCCGAAAGAAGAGAAACCGATTGCTGCCATCATGGAGCCAGGCGACATTCTATTCTTCAACGGCAACCTTATTCACGGCTCGTATCGCAACAAAACGAAGGATCGGTTCCGCCGCGCCTTCATCTCCCATTATGCGAATGTAAGCGCGACGCGCATTGCCCACTGGTATAACCCGCTCTATCGCGCAGATGGCGTAGAGCTTACATTAGACAGCAACCCGGATGGAGGTCCTTGCGGCATTGAGACACCAGCCTACCACTAAACTTACTTCCGCCCTCGACATCCACATGTCATGGTGGGGGATGTCGAATCTACTATTCGATGGCCGCGAGCTCAATATGGAAGAGAAATTCGGTCTCATCGCAGAAGCCGGCTTCCAAGGGATTGATGCCTTCACGCCAGAGCCGGGCGAATCCGCGGAGCTGTGGCGAACGCTATTAGAGCAGTATGGACTCGCGCTAAGCGTGAATGTTTATCCGAGATCCATCGAAGATATGCGGAATGCGTTGGAACGTGCAGCAGCTTACGGCAGTATTCGAGCGGTGAACGTGCAGGTGCTGACGCCATTCGTGACTGGCGATGCTGCCGTAACATTACTCAGCGGCATTGCTGACTTGGCAGATGAATATAAACTGCCGGTCAATGTCGAGACGCATCGCGGCACGATTACACAAGATCTCATTCGAACGGCGGAGTATGCGGAGCGGATTCCGAATTTGCGATTGACGGCGGATCTGTCCCATTATGTATTGGCTGGCGAAATGTTGAATGTGCCCGAGCAAGCTGAAGCGTACTTCCAACTCCTGCTCTCCCGCGCCGATTGCATTCATGCCCGCCTATCGAATGGCGAGCAGATTCAAGTCGACATCGGGACGGATGGATCACATCCGATGCTGGCGCGTTACGGTCAATGGTGGCAAGATGGCATGCGCAGCTGGCAGCAGTCGCATCCAGAAGGCGGCTCGCTCCTGTTCGTTCCGGAGCTTGGTCCTCCGCCCTATGCGATTACGATCGATGAGCCGACGAATCGGAAGCGAGAAATAAGCGATCGTTGGGAGCAGTCGCTCACCTTGATGCGTTATGCTCGTTCGTTGTGGGATTCTATATAGCACAAAAGCAGGCGGCCTCTCTTAGAGAAGCCGCCTGCTTCATTGCTTAGGAAGAACGTCGTTTCAACAGTTTCACACCGTTGACTGGCAATTCAACTGCACCGGATACGGAATCGCCCGATTCCATATCGTTGTAGCTCCGCTCGTCGAGCGCAACCTGCTGCGCCTCGCCGCTGAAGTTCATCAGGAACAGATAGTCGGAAGCGCCATCCGTACGAACAACTGCGGATACGCCGCTTGGCAGCTCCGTATCCAAGGCACGGCTGACGCCTGCTTCTGCTGCAACAGTCGTATAGAAGTCGCTGAGGAAATCATCCTTCAGACGTGCAGCCATGTAGTATGCGCGGCCTTGACCAAGGCGATTCAACGTCAGCGCCGGACGCCCTGCATAGAAATCATCGGTATACACGCCGAGCACCTCAGCGCCTTCCGTATGAATCAATTCGCAAATTTCGTGTGCTTCGTACGTGCCGCTGAGTCCAAGCACATTGCCTGCCGACAGCTCCAAGCCGTTGCGGTCATAGTCGTACAAGCCTTCGATCTCCTCTGCCCAGATGCCAAGCGTCTTGCGCAGCGGTCCTGGGAAGCCGCCAAGATGGCACAGATCGTGTTCATCCACGACGCCTGACCAGTAGGTCGTAACGAGCGTTCCGCCTTGTTCGACGAACTGCTCCAGCTTGCGTCCCGTTTCCTCGCGGCACATATAGAGCATCGGCGCAACAATCAGCTTGTACCCATCGAAGGAATCCTCGGAACCAATGATGTCCGTTGCAATGCCCTGCTTCCACAGTGCACGGTGATGCGCATACACCGTCTCTTCATATTTGATTCCCGAATTACGAGGTCCTTGCGAGTCCTTCACTGCCCAACGGTTATCCCAATCGAACAAAATGGCCGTTTCGGAAGGCGTAGCCGATCCTGTTACCGCCGAAATGTTCTTCAACGTCTCGCCTAAGTAAGCAACGTCTTGGAATACGCGCGTATGCTCGTGTCCGACATGGTCGACGACCGCGCCATGGAACTTCTCGCTGGAGCCGCGGCTTTTGCGCCATTGGAAGTATTGAACCGAATCCGAGCCATGCGCCACTGCTTGCAGCGAAGAAAGCTGGTGCATGCCTGGGCGCTTCAGCTTGCTGACCGGCTGCCAGTTCGTGAGGCTTGGCGTGCTCTCCATGAGCAGGAACGGCTTGCGTTTCAAGGAGCGGTACAGATCATGGTAGAACGCAATCGATGCTGCGAGCTGGCTGTCATCTTTATATTCATGCCAAGTCGGGTAAGCGTCCCACGAGATCACATCAAGAATTTCAGAGAACTTGCGATAATCGAGACCTTCGATCATATGCATGTTGGTCGTGGCAGGAAGCGATGGATTCGCGCTGCGTACCGAGTCGATCTCGTGACGGCAGAAGTCTACCGTCTGTGCCGTTACGAAACGACGCCAGTCCAAGTTATGGCCGTGCACCATCATCTCGCCATGGCGCGCCGGCGACTCTACTTGGCTCCAGCTTGTATACGTATGCGCCCAGAACGAAGTCCACCAAGCTTTATTCAGCTCCTCGAGCGTGCCGTACTCCTCTTTGAGCCAATCGCGGAACGCCTCTTGGCAATAATCGCAGTGACAGTCGCCGCCGAATTCATTGGAAATATGCCAGCCGATAATCGCAGGATGATTGCCGTACCGTTCAGCTAATTTGCTGTTGATCACGCTCGTTTTCTCGCGGTACACCGGCGAAGTAGGGCAGTGATTGTGACGCATGCCATGCAGGTTCCGGACGCGATTGCCTTCGACACGCAGAACTTCCGGATACTTCTCCGACATCCAAGCAGGACGTGCGCCGCTTGGCGTAGCGAGCCAAGCATAAATGCCGTTAGCTGCAAAACGTTCCAGCACTTGATCCATCCATTCGAACGTGAACCGGCCTTCCTCTGGTTCAAGCGCCGCCCATGAGAAAATACCGATTGCCATTACGTTGCAGCCTGCCAGCTTCATCAGGCGGATATCTTCCTCCAGCACAGCTGGATCGTGCAGCCATTGGTCCGGATTATAATCGGCGCCGTGCATAAGAACGGGAAGCTTCGGACTAATTGGCGCATGTTGTTGTGTCATTAAGGCTCGCTCCTTCGAAATTATCGTCAAATTCACTCATTCATGATTTGATTATAGCCTCCACCTTACGTATAAGCATTGAACGTTACCTCCACAAAATCGTACAATATGAACATTACGAATGGAGGGATTTCCGATGCTGCCCTTTCTGCTTGCAGAATTCGCTAACCTTGAACAAGTTCTGCCCCTCTATGTCCGCGTCATCGGCAACCATGCGCAGCGCCATCTGACACGCCCCGAAGGTTATCCGGCCCATCAGCTCTTCTTATCTCGCAGCGGCCGAGGTGTGTTTATTATAGACGGTCAACAGAAGATTCAGATGACCAAAGGTACACTGCTTCTGATGCCGGCCGATACGCCGCATGAATATTATTCCGATGATCCGAACGAGGAATGGGATCTTGGTTTCATCGGTTTTCACGGTACAGCAGCTAGCCCTATGTTCGCGCAGATGAACGAACTGCTGCTTACCGCTCTTCCAGTCTCGAACTTCAATCAGCTGTGGGAGCAGCTTGAATCGCTCTGGCATCTGCTCCACTCCAGCGGCGAGAGCGCCTATTGGGAAGCATCCAGACGGGTCTACGGCATGTTGATCAGCATTCTTGAGAATCAATATACAGACCGAAGAACGGGCAAAACGACCATCACTTCCAGCCAATCGAACGCCGCGCTTCAGACCGCTGTCAAACTCATTCATGACCATTATAACGAGCGGCTGCTAATGACGAATGTCGCTCGGGCAGCCGGTTATTCCGTTCAACATTTTCATCGTCTATTCGTGGCGAGCTTCGGCATGACGCCGCAGCAGTACATGCTGCAGCTGCGGATGCGCATTGCGGTACAGCTGTTCGAGGATTATCCGAGCATGGCTGTTGAGAAGGTGGCCGAGAGAGTCGGCATGGACACCAGCTATTTCATCCGCATGTTCAAGCGCACGTACGGGACGACGCCTAAACAGTATATGAAGAAGTAGCCATCCAAGCCTATGAACGAAGAGGTCCTCAGCAATGATGCTGAGGACCTCTTGTCTGTATATATTTTATGCGAAATGCGGTTTAATCCGGTTGTATTCATCATTCGTGATCACAAGCACTGTACCTTGCTTAAATCGATAGTGAAAGCTGAATTGCTCGTCCGATCGGATAAACCGACCGCTCGTCAAATCTTCTGAAATAAACGGAACATAGCCCTGACTCTCGCCCTGCATCCCGTAAAAGTCCAACATCAGCACCCATCTGCCATCGTTCAGCTTGAATGCCGTAGGTCCCTCGTGTTGGCAATATCCCAGCTTCATCATTTCTTCGTTGAAGGCTCGGTTCTCAACATATTCGCCCGTAATACATACAGAATCGGTTTTCCTTTTTATTAAGAATGGTATAAACGAAGATTTCATGTAATTCTATTGGATGTAAACCATGTCGTATAGATAACTAGGATTAGTCCTCAGGATAGATCAATAATTTCATACATTACATCATGTCACTCGACAAACTTGAACTCTATAATCACACATAGTTAATATGCAAAGACTGACAAGCGAATAGGAGTGAAAGAGCATGATCGAGCTAAAGGGACGGAAAGTGAAAGTTCTGGACGGCGAATTACGGCGAAGAGAAGCGGCTAACCGAACGTATTTGATGAAACTAACGAGCGATAATTTGCTGTTCAACTACCGATTAGAAGCAGGACGTTTCACAGGCAGAGACATTCCACCCGATGCTCATGGAGGCTGGGAGTCGCCCGTATGTCAGCTCCGCGGTCACTTCTTAGGACATTGGCTCTCCGCTGCTGCCATACGGGTTCATGAGACTGGCGATGCAGAGCTGAAGGTGAAAGCGGATTTGATCATAGAGGAGCTTGCGGCATGCCAACAGGACAACGGCGGTCAATGGGTTGGACCCATTCCCGAGAAGTATCTCCATTGGATCGCGAAGGGGAAGGATATCTGGGCGCCGCAGTATAATCTGCATAAGCTCCTGATGGGCCTCGTTGATATGTACATTTACGCCGAGAATAAGCAGGCGCTTGAAGTGGCAGGTCGTTTCGCGGATTGGTTCTTGGAGTGGAGCAGTGCATTCGACAGAGATAAGTTCGATAACATCCTGGATGCAGAAACAGGCGGAATGCTTGAAATATGGGCAGAGCTGTTATCCATAACAGGCGATGCCAAATATATCGCTCTCCTTGAGCGTTACTATCGACGCCGGTTATTTCAACCGCTGCTCGAAGGCAAAGATCCTCTCACGAATATGCATGCGAACACGACGATTCCAGAAGTGCTTGGCTGCGCGCGAGCGTATGAAGTCACTGGCGAGGAACACTGGATGGACATCGTACGCTCTTATTGGAACTGTGCGGTAACCGAACGCGGCTATCTCGCTACGGGCGGACAGACGTCCGGCGAGGTGTGGATGCCTAAGATGAAGTTTAAGCTGCGTCTTGGGGATAAGAATCAAGAGCACTGCACCGTATATAACATGATGCGTCTGGCGGAGTTCCTGCTACGGCATTCGAATGACCCCTCGTACGCGCAATACATCGAGTACAACCTATACAACGGGATCATGGCGCAAGCTTATTATCAGGAATATAATGTTTCAGGTAAAAATCACGGTCATCCGACTACCGGACTGCTTACGTATTTTCTTCCGATGAAGGCGGGTTTACGCAAGGAGTGGAGCACCGAAACGAACAGTTTCTTCTGCTGCCATGGCACGATGGTGCAAGCGAATGCTGCACTGAATCGGAATGTCTATTACCAATCGGATGACGGCATTCATATCTGTCAGTACTTCGATACCGAGCTGGAAACGTCCCTCGAAGGACAAGCAGTCAAGCTACTATTGCGGCAAGATCGTATGAGCGGAAGCATGCTGCAATCGTCTGATATTGTTGGATATCAAGCGATCAATGAAGCCACGGCTCGTCACGCCAATATTCCGAATTATCGCAAATACGATTGTGTCGTGCAGCTATCCGAACCGAATAGCTTTGCGCTTCGATTCCGCATTCCGGAATGGATCATGTCTGAGGCTAGCATTTATCTGAATGGAGAACGCATTGGAACAACGTCCGACAGCACTGTATTCTATACCGTCAATAGGCTGTGGAAGGATGGCGACAAAGTCAGCATCCTTCTGCCGATCGGCATTCAGTTCATCCCGTTGCCTGACGATGAGAGCATCGGCGCGTTCCGATATGGGCCTGAGGTGTTGGCTGGACTATGCGATGCGGAGCACCTGCTTACGATTGAGCAGGACGATCCTGCCTCAGAACTTGAGATGGAGAACGAACGCGAATGGGGAGCCTGGCGCTACTTCTTCAAGTCTGTTAACCAGAATCCAGCGATTGAGTTCCGTCGAATTCGGGATGTTGGCTATGAACCGTATCAGATTTATTTTAAGGTGAGGAAAACCGCTGCAGTATAACTTGCTGAGGAAATAAAGAAGGTTGAGCAGGGGAATTCCCTACTCAACCTTCTTCAATATATAGGGACTTCTGCACACCATAAGTTACGGCTCTTTGAAGCTGCTTTGCTTACCGATCAGCTGTCCGCCAGCCCATCCTCCGTTCTTCCTGGATGGGTGAAGTAGAAATATTAGCCTCATCCCCTTGCACCACAACATCCGCATGCAAGCCGATTGTGCCATCATCCTCGCGCACACCAGGCTTATCGAGTATCGGCCTCTTCCACGTATCTAGGTCGTTGAAGCGGAATCCCCCCTGTCCTCTCCACTCGTCAACGATCATCCAATAGAAACCCTCAAACCAGCATACGTCGGACCTTCATGCGGGCGTTCTGTAAAAACCGGACCGACGACATTCCACTGATAGAGATCCGAGCTGTCAGCCGCATAGGGAAGCGACGCCCAGGTCCGTGCCATGCCACTAACGGTTCATAGCATGCTTATTCGACTCTAACACCAAGCTCCAGCACGAAAGGCATATCCTTCTGAAGCAGGTACTCCTTACCGTTAATCCGTACTGTACCGCCATTCTTATCCGTAATGACATGCAGCCTCTCAGAACTCATCTTAACCGCTACCACACCGCCGTTTACTGGAACTGTCCCTTCAATCCGTTCCAATCCGCCTAGCTTCGGCTCAACAACGAACGTTTCATAACCTGCCGATGACGGATAGACACCGAGATAGTAACGTCCCAGCAAATAAATCGGACTCGCGCCCCATGCGTGGCATAGGCTCTTGCCGTAACGGTCGCCGTACATACCGTAGTGGTCAAGGCCGCTAACCGATGGATTGTACTCTTCCCAGAAGGTCGTCGCCCCAAGCGCCAGCATGCCGCCCCAGTACTGCTCCATCCGCTGCGTCACATGCTCCAGCTGTCCCGTCTGACACATCACTTCAAGCTCATAGAAGGCGAAGTAAGGCGTACTAATCTGAGGTACCTCATCGTTCAGCAACACATTCTGAATGATCGACTCCCGCTGCCGGTCATCTGCAATGCCTAATAGGATGGCGAAAATATTCGCATGACGCGTCACATTCCTCCGGCCTGACTCGAAGCTGTCGATATACGCGCCATGTTCCTCGTCCCAGAAGCGGGCATTGATCTGCTCCTTCAACCGTTCGCTCTGCTTCAAGTATTCCGCTTCTCCCTTGCCAAGCAGCTCGCCGCACGCCCATGCCGCCTTCAAGCTCTCTGCCAGCAGCATCTGCTCCGCACACACTGCACCTGTCCGGTCGTACTCCGCCCAGTCGACGAACACCCAGTCTCCGTCGCGGCCCCGAATGAATCCATCCTCATCCGTCCGCGAAATGCAGTAGTCCATCATCGACTTCATCCGTGGATAGATGAATGTTACGAACTCAAGATCCTTTGTCGCCTCATAGTAGGCATGAACACTCATGATCCAATAGAACGAATAGTCAACAATCGTATTCGTGTGCGTTGCAATCGGGTCCTTGCCGCGGAGCGCAATGATCGTACGCTTCGTAATATCCGTATCAAAGTACAAATAATTGTTGATGAAGTAACTCTGGTAAGCGTCCCCCGACCATACCCACCGATCGCGCTTAATCCCATCGAGGAAAAATTCCCGGCTGTTCAGATGGAACGTATACTCCGCCGTCTCCCATATCCGGTTCAGCAGCTCATTCGAAGACGTGAAGCTGCCGATTCGGTTGAATGGCAAATACTCATACCATGCCGTCAGCTCGAACGAAGCTGACTCAGCCCCTTGAACGAATAAATAACGGAACGCACGAGCATTGCAGCGGTACGACGTGCTGTCCGCTGGAATCGTATCGATTAAGATGCTGTGATCCGTATCCAATGCCTCGTCTAGCGATTCCCCGTAGAACAGATGAATGTCCGCTGCTGCTTCCACATTCTCGAATTCGAGCAATGCGAACGTTTCACGGCCGAAGTCGTAAACAATGCCTTCTGCCCTATGTTCGATCGATACCGGTACAATCTTCATATATTGGAATGCAAATTGGTTCGGATCGTCCTCGCGGTTCTGATACAGCACATTGCAGCCAGCAGGCAGCCATTCGCGGCCGAATTCATTCGCTTCCCACGTCGTATCGCTCGCCGTCTCGCCGCCTTCCACAAAGATACAAGGCAGTCCATCCGTCCGCGCCACATGAACGATAATTTCATGCTGCCCTTCAGATAGCGTGATCGGCCGCTGGAATGAATGCTTCTTCCCATCCACCCATACATGTCCGACGCCATGTGCGTATACCGTCATTTCTTCCACTGCATCGCAATGAACCTTCTTGCGGAAACGTACGTTAGGATAGCAGTCATCCAGTCGCCAGAACGCAGGCCATTGATAGTCGCGTTCTTCCCGCCGCATGCTTAACTGCAGATGATGATAGATTTCAAAATCACCAGGGTACCAAATCCACTGCGATGCTGCTGTCATGAGGAGTCATCCTTTCATCCGCTCCGCTGACAACGGAAGCGGGACCATAGTTTCGTTCCTTATAGCCCCATTATATCGGCTGGACCATGACCACCCCCTTGCGCAACGGACATTTCACCCTCGTCATAAGGACATAAATACAGCGTTTACGTTATACTAGACACAAATAGAACGAATCCGGATACAAGGAGCTTCTCTATGAAACAACAACCGAATCAATTGTTTGAGAAGGATTATTTTCTGCATCGCAACTCGCTTATGTTCGTCAACCGATTCACGGAAGACTTCAATGTCCCTTACCATGCGCATGATTTCATTGAATACTGCTATGTAGCGGAAGGAACAGGCTTTCACCATGTCGAGCAGGATACGTTCCCGATTCACAAGGGTCAGCTGTATGTGATTCCCGTTGGCGTATCCCATGTGTTCCGGCCTGCAACCCCGGATCGCTCGAGCAAACCTCCCGTCGTCTACAATTGTCTGTTCGATATTCATCTTGCTGCCGTACTGTCCGGCTTGCAGGAGCAGCCGATTCAAGATCATCTATCTGCGCTGGCGAACCATACTTCCTCCTACTTCTCTGTCTTCGACCGCGAAGGCGCGATAGAGCGCCTCATGATCCAGCTTCTCCATGAAATGAACACGAACGCAATCGGCTCGCACGCGATGCTCCACGCACTGCTCAGCCAGCTCATCGTCACCGTCTACCGTCTCAAGTATGTCGACCATGAACGAAGCACGGCCGAAGCATCCGCTGACGCTGGCTTCCATCGAATAATCGACTACGTAGAGCAGAACCTCCACACAGCCGTCACATTAGTGGAATTATCCCGTATATCAGGCTGGAGTTCACGGCATCTGCAGCGGTTGTTCGCCCAGCATACCGGTCAATCGTTCGGCTCTTTCCTGCAAAATGTACGCATCCGGCGCAGCTGCGAACTGCTGCGCAGCAGCAGCCGCAAGGTGAGCTATATTGCCGAGCTGGTGGGGTATCGGAGCATCGATTCGTTTAACGAAGCGTTCAAAAAAACCGTAGGGCTTACCCCTACGGCTTATCGAAAATCTAT
This sequence comes from Paenibacillus sp. CCS19, assembly GCF_033239625.1. NCBI lineage: Bacteria > Bacillati > Bacillota > Bacilli > Caryophanales > Paenibacillaceae > Paenibacillus > Paenibacillus sp. CCS19. The sequence goes on along the minus strand of NZ_BTCK01000012.1, from coordinate 89,041 downwards.
TTAATTATTCAGCTGCCGCTGCGCCTGGCTTGCCGAAGTACGGCGTGCCATCTTCCTTCCAGGTGAATCGCTGCACGCGGGCATGGCGGTTCGGATCGGACAACGCGCCGCCTATGATGTCCTTATAAGGCCGTGCGTGATAGACGATCAGATCCGTTACCCCATCTTCCGCAACGGTAAAGCAGTTGTGACCCGGGCCGAAGTTCTCCGTTTCCTCGTTCGTCTCGAACACCGGAAGCGGGTGCTTCGTCCAAGAGCTGGAGTCTAGCAGATCGCTGTCTTCTGATGCTTCCAGCAAACCGACACAGTAGCGGTGATCCGTTGCGCTCGCGGAAAATGCAACGAAGATGCGACCATTGCGCACCAGTACAGCAGGTCCCTCATTGACCCGGTGACCTTGAATCTCCCAATCATATTGCGGCGTTGACAGAAGTACCTGCGGACCAACAATCGTCCAAGGGTTCGCCAGCTTGGCCATATACAGATTGCTGTCATCGCCTTCATACTGCGCCCAGATCAGATACTGCTCGCCTTTATGATTGAACGTCGTCGCATCAAGCGAGAAGCTCTCGAAGTCGAGCTCGATCTTCCCTTTCTCCACCCATGTGCCTGTGATCGGATCCGCATCCGCACATTCCAGCACATAAGGACGGATTGCCCAGATTTCCTCTGCCTTGCCAGCCGCGAAGTAGATATACCACTTATCATCGATATAATGAAGCTCCGGCGCCCAGATATGATGACCCATCTCGCCTGTTTCATGTTTGCGCCAGATCACCGTTTCTTCGGCGTCAACGAGTCCTTCGATCGTCGAAGCCTTCCGGAGCACAATGTTATCGTACTCGGGCACCGATGCCGTAAAATAATACGTTCCATCGTTATGCTTCCATACATAAGGATCCGCTCGGTTTACAATCCACGGACTCGTATAGCCAGTTTCTTCACTCACTTTAACATTCCGGTTCATCGTCATCCCACGTTCGCCTGCCTCTATGTAATCTTTAATGGTAGCGATTTCATTATAAAGGAATTCGTTAATTAATAGGGATAAATCGATTATTTCAACTAAATCCGCATTGGATTAATGTAAAACAATATCCTATCTCTCGTTTCGATAAAATAACGGTGCCCTTCCCGTTACCGATTTGAACACCCGATTGAAATGAGTCACACTCCCATACCCAACCTTCTTCGCTATTTGACTAACCTTCATCGCCGATCCTTCAAGCAGCTTCTTCGCTTCCTTAATGCGGACGCTGCTGAGATATTCAACGAATGTGAAGCCTGTCGCCTCTTTGAAGATGCGGCTTAAGTAATAGGGGCTTACATAGAATTTGTCCGCTACTATTTGGAGGGACAAGTCTTCCATGTAATGGCGATTGATATACTGCGCAATCTCCGAAATCCGTTCATGCATCGCGCTTGGCGAAGCGACCGGCTGCACGCTCCCTTGTCCGGCATGCCGACAGCACAAGATGAGCAGCTGCTGAACAAGTGTCTGCGCGAACAATTCAAATCCCGGCTTCTGCTCCCGCATCTCCCTTATGATCGCCTCCGCCAGCCCATCGATGGATACGCGATCAAGCAGCGGCAAACGAATAACGAGATACTCGTGGTCCAGCAACGGTTGAAGAACATTCGGCGCAGCCGATCCTGTCTGCTCTGTCATCCCGAGATAGCTCGGATCCATGTTAACGATAAGGCGCTCATGCTCAGGCATAGCCGCATTGATTGTCCGATGCACAATATTCGGAGAGACAATAACAACATCGCCCGCTTCCATCGCAATGGTCCGATCCTTAATAAAGAACGAACGCTGCCCGGACATCAGATAATAAATCTCATAGGTGCTGTGAAAATGACTAATCGGCATATGATGGCTCGGCGCCTTCCGATAGGATACAAGAAACTTACCTGTGTCATCTTCATGATGAAGCTCTGCCATATCGAATCCTCCTTACGATTAGCTAGCCGTGCAAACTCGCGCAAGATATAAGAAGAAATCATAGATTATCGCAATAAATGTACATATTCCAATGCTACGATACATGTATGAACGATTCAAGGAGGAAACTATCCGATGAACACATCCGTTAGCAGCCATGCACAGGAAACGTTAAAGCCAATTCAATGGGCGGAGAAAGCATGCGAGGCCCTTATGACGAAGTTCGAGCCCGAGAAGCTTCCGCCGGAGCGGTTTCACTATCATCAAGGCGTATTCCTGTCCGGCATGACAAAGGTCTGGCAGCAGACGGGCGACGACCAATATTACGACTATATGAAGAGCTGGGTCGACAGCCATGTACAGGCTGACGGCATGATTGAGAAAATCAAAACAGACGAGCTCGACGATATTCAGCCAGGCGTGCTGCTCTACCCACTGTATGAACGGACCGGCGATGAGCGTTATAAGAAGGCCTTGTACAACCTAGTTCCGCTGATGAAGCAGTGGAAGTCGAATCCATCAGGCGGCTTCTGGCATAAGGATCATTGCCCGAACCAAATGTGGCTCGACGGCTTATATATGGGCGGACCGATCGCCGTCCAATTCGGCAGCGTGTTCAACGAGCCGGAATACTTCGACATGTGGGCGTATCAAGCGATTCTTGCTGCGCAGCATGCGAAGGATCCCGTCTCTGGTCTGCTGTACCACGGCTGGGACGAGACGAAGCAGGCCAGCTGGGCGAATCCTGACACAGGGCTTGCCGCCGAGTTCTGGGGGCGCGCAATCGGCTGGTTCCCTGTTGCGCTGCTCGAAATGTTCGAATATATTCCAGACGATCATAAGGACAAACCTGCACTCATCCGCATCGTACAGGATCTGCTGACATCCCTAGTGAAATTCCAAGATGAAGCGACTGGCCGCTGGTATCAAGTTGTAGACAAAGGCGACCGCCCAGATAACTGGCTGGAGAACTCCTGCACCTCCCTATACGTTCATGCGATCGCGAAGGCTGTTCGCTTCGGCTATCTGGATCCGAAGTACTTGGACAATGCCTGGAAGGGCTATCAAGGCGTTATCGACACGCTGCGTTTCGACGATAACAATCAGGTTGTTATCGGCAACATTTGCATCGGCACGGGTATCGGCGACTATGCTCACTATATCGCACGGCCGACGAGCGAGAATGACCTGCACGGCGCAGGCGCGTTCATTCTTATGTGCGCCGAGATGAATCTCGCGCAGCAGGCTGGACAATAAAAAGATTAAGGGCGTTTCCATATGGATAGGAAACGCCCTTTTTAACAAGATAATCCAATGATTCGTATACCGCGCACAATTCCAATTGACGAAACTCGGAGAATGATGGATCATATTCGTATTCACTCCGAAGGGATTGTCATAGATGGAACCCGTATTCCTTAACGCTGGCTTCCGCGAGCAGCGATACTTCGTCCTTCCTGAATACATGCAGAACGAATTGGGAGCAACCGAGCTGACTAAACAAATGTTCGTGAGCGATATCGGCGTCTTCTTGCAAGCGAGACACCATCATCGTGAACGGCCGGAGGGGGCCGATGCTCATATCTTCATCTATTGCGTAGAAGGTGAAGGCGTTGTCGAGCGGACAGGACAGGAGTCGATCACGCTCAAGCCTGGCAGCCTTGTCGTCATTCCCGCCGGCGTACCGCACCGATATTGGGCCTCGGAGACGTGCCCATGGAGTATTTACTGGTTCCACCTCAAGGGTGAGCATGCCCGGGAAATCATCCAGCTCTATGAGCTGGATCGCGAACCAAGACCGCTGCCTCGAAGCGTCGTATCCGAGTTTATCCAGCGCGTCGACCAATCGCTCGCGATGTTGACGGACAGGCCATACTCGCTCCATACGCATGTTCATATTTCACAGACCGTCCGCTGGCTCCTTAGCAGCATCGGGCATGAGCTGTTGCATGCGAGTCAGGATGCGAGGCGCGGCGCCCATCTGGATCACGCGATCCGATATATGAATGAGCATATTGCGACATCGATTCGTCTGCCTGAACTAGCCAGCTATACCGGATTGTCCAAGCAGCATCTCAGCCATCTGTTCAACAAAGAGACCGGCTTCTCCCCGATCGATTACTTCCTTCGGATGAAAATGCAGCATGCGGCAGGCATGCTCGACTTGACCGATCTAACGGTCAAGGAGGTAGCCGGCTCCATCGGCATAAGCGATCCGTATTACTTCTCCCGCATGTTCAAGAAGCTGATGGGCCACTCGCCTACCGAATATCGCAAAATCCCAAAGGGCTGACACGCGCCCTTTGGGATTTTCTTCTTTTACCCTTTATTCAGAACAAGCTCATATACCGACTCAATCGAGATTCGATCCAGCTGAGCGATCGACTCTGCAGCATTCTCGCTCCACCCGGCCATCGTTGTGTTGCTGTTCACCGTGCTGCCGCGGCGTATTGGCGAGATGTACAGATTCAGTCCCTGCTGCGCCAACCGCTCGCCGAATTGCTTCAGTCCGATCTCCCACGTGTTGCCGTTGCTGAAGTTATCGTTAATCAGCTCGCTGCCGATATACGCATAGCCGATATCGCCACGATAATCGATGCGCAGCAGTGCTTCCTTCACCCCATCGAATGCATCCTGTGCGAAACGAACTATGGCACGATCATCCGCGGCACGGTCGAGCTCGAAGCGAATCTCTTGCGTCCGGATACGGAATCGGTACGAAGTGAACAGTCCCTGCTCCACGCGTTCCAGCAGCTCTCCGCCCTCCGAGTGCGGCAACGCTTCAAGATCCGGGAATATACGCAGCTGAGCCTCGTCGCTTCCCGTAGTCTCCAGCTTCACTTGCCCATTGCCGACTAACAAATTGCTGTTGGTCAACACGATCCGTTCCTTGCCCCATAGCTCGGTCTTCCAGAAGCCGAGGCTCTCCTCGTCTGTCAGCGTCACAATGTTCACCAGCGTCCCCGATGCTGAACGAAGCGTGATTGGCTGAAGGGCACTCGATACAGGATAGATAACCGTTAAGCCGTCTTCACGCTGCGCGAAGCGAGCCGTACCTGATTCCACAATCGTGACAGCCCCGGATTCAAACACATACTCCGAAGGCATGCCTTTCGGCGCCGTGAAGAAATAGTAGACCGCCCCGTCCGCTTCAAGCTTCGTAATCGGCTGTACGGTCGCCTGCTCCAACCTGATTCCATCCAGATCGAATCGATAAGGCAGCATGGCGTAGCTGTCCTTGCTGAGCTTCAACGTTCCTTCCAGCGGGAATCGGATTTCCTTATCCCTCGTCACGATTGTTATGCCGTCTTCTACGGACAGGTCATGCGTGTCCGCATGATCCTGATAATTATTAATGAACAACAACCCTGAACCTTCCGCTGCCCGTACCGCATACCGGAGCGTATCGGTATCGTACGGGTCCATCGCAGACGTATCGCCTGGCAGAATGGTTTTGGTCCGGCACAGCCATTGTTCGAAGGTACGATAGCTGTAATGCTGGAGCCGCGTCCGATGGTACGATTCCCGCACTTGACCGAATTCGCCGATGCAAGCGTTGAAGTCATAGGTGATCTTCGGCGTAGCCAAATCGTTCAAGTACAGCTCCCGCTTGCCGTTCGGGTTCGAGCCGCCATGATACATATAATAGCCGATCAGATTGCAACCCTCCGCCACCTTGATGCCCGTCATTGCTGGAACGCTGTTGTACGGGAAATCGAAGCGATAGCGATAGAACGGCGTCATGCCGCCGCCCATCTCGCAGCACGCATAAGGATAATCCTCTGGCGTATACAAAGGCTCGAAGTTGTAGCTCTTCGGAATGGCGTTGTTATGCTTATCGCGGAAAATATATTCCGGCGTCGCCGGATGCTCACGCATATCGCCGAATCGATCATGCTCGTAGTAGATCCAAGGCCAGTGGGAATATCCGCCCCACAGCGGAAGCATCTCGTCGGCCGGCGCATTCGCGCCTCCCCAAGCGGTGCACGTATACAGCGGCGTCTCGATGCCAACCTGCATGGCGATCTGCTTCAGCTTGCGCATATGATCTTCGCCATCCAGACCCGTCGTCATCCATTGGTTGCTGATGCCTGTCGTCATCGCCCACTGCGCAGCGGAATGGCCGTGCTCATTCTCGATCTGTGTGCCGATTATCGGACCGCCCTGCTTGTACAATAGGCCTTGCACTTGTGCGCTGATGTTCTCGTACAGTCTGCGGACATGAGCGAGATATCGTTCATCGTTCGACCGTACTTCGAACGGCTGGCCATACAGCCAATCCGGCATGCCGCCGTTGCGAATCTCGCCGTGACAGAATGGACCGATCCGAATAATAACCTGCAGCTCATGCTTCGCGCACAGCTCGATGAACTGCCGCAAATTGCGCCGCCCGCTCCAATCATATTCCCCTTGTACTTCCTCATGGATATTCCAGAAGATGTACGTGCACACCATGTTAATGCCGCCCATCTTCATCTTGATGAGCTCATCTTCCCAGAGCGTCTCGTTGTATCGACTGTAATGAAACTCGCCGCAAATGCCAAAAAACGGCTGGCCGTTTTGTTCCATGTAGTAGTTCGTAAAGCTGATTCGATCGCCGGAAGGATTGCTGCCTTCCAAATAGCCGGGTTTCGCTGTAATCGCTTTCTGATCTTCGCGTGCGTCAATCCGATATTGCGTCATAGGTCGGTCGAAGTCTCCTTTGTGTACAGCTCCATCTAGCTCTATAACAAGCTTTGTAGCCTCACTGTACCAGCTTCCATGCAGGAAGCCAATTCACTAAATGCGGACAATGATGGAGTATATTCTTCTTTGGATGCACGATGCACGCTTCAAGCCTTCGAATTTCGTTCGACTTTAACATTGACATCTGTGTCAGTCAAAATATACACTAAGCTTAACTTTACAACTGACACCAATGTCAGTTCTAAAAAAAGGAGCAGCTCACGATGTCGCCACGATCGAAGGAACAGCATGACCAAGTGCGCCGAGAACGGATCGATCAGATCCGCCGAGCTTTCTCGGAAGTGTATCTAGAGAAAGGCGTACAAGGAACCGATATCGGCGAGGTCGCCAAGAAAGCCGGCGTCTCCCGTACGCTTATCTATTATTATTTCAAGGACAAAACGGAATTGATTCAAGGGATGTTCCAAGAGTACCTCGAAGGCGCGAAGAGCTATGTGAGCGGCGCCCTGATAACGGAGGAAGCTCCGATCGTTCGGCTGGAACGGTATGCGAGATTTTATCTCGAGACCGCGGTAACGAAGCCTCGCCGCGTCGTTTTATACCGTAATATGCTCAGCGACATGCCGCTAGTGTTCGGAGGACAATCCGAGCACTACTATCACAGCTTTCTAGATGCGATTCATGGTCCGCTCGTCCGTACCATGGAAGAAGGCATCGCGTTAGGACATTTGACAGAAATGGAACCTATGCTGCTTGCACAGACATTCATGGGCGGCGTAACGGGTGCGATGCTGGAGCTTGCGAAACGTAAACTCACGGAAGAAGAAGGACAGCTGCTGGTGGAACAAGCGGTAGGCGTTATTTTGCGAGGAATCGTGAAAGGTTCAGCTTAAACAGCCGAACCGGAGGAGATGAATAGGGATGGATTCGAACAAACGATTGCATTGGACGTTAGGCGCCCTTCTTGTCGGACTTTTCTTATCTTCACTGGATCAAACGATTGTGTCTACCGCCCTGCCGACCATCGTGCAGAAGATTGGCGGGCTTGAGCATATCTCTTGGGTGTTCACGGCGTATATGCTCACTTCGACCTCTGTCATGCCCATTGCCGGGAAGCTGTCCGATATGTATGGGCGTAAGACGTTCTATCTGTCAGGCTTGGTGGTGTTCTTAATCGGTTCCTTGTTATGCGGGTTATCGCAATCGATGACACAGCTTATTGTGTTCAGGGGGTTGCAAGGAATCGGCGGCGGCATGATGGCGGCGAACACGTTCGCGTTGTTGTTCTCCTTAATGCCCGTCGGCAAAGTCGCCCGCGTGCAGTCGCTGTTCATGAGTGTACTTGCGATGTCGTCTATTCTCGGACCGTCCATCGGTTCCTTCATTACGAGCCAATGGGATTGGCGGTGGAATTTCTTCATTAATGCACCGCTCGGGATAATTGCCATCATCATTATTAGCTTCGCCATGAAGGAGAAGAAGCCGGAGTCCTCCATCCGACTGAAGATCGACTACTTGGGAGCCGCCCTGCTCGTAACGACAACGGGTTCAGTGCTGCTTGCGCTCAAAATGGGAGGCATCAACTACGCGTGGCGCTCATGGCCGATTCTCGAGTTGTTCGCACTTGGTGCTGCAGCATTAATCGCTTTCCTGTTCGTCGAACGACGCGCTGCTGAACCGATCCTGCCGCTGGGCATGTTCTACAATCGGACTGTGGCAGGTACCGCCGGCGTTACCTTCATGCAAGGTGTGATCATGTTCGGCGCTCTGCTTTACATTCCGTTGTTCGTTCAAGGCGGCATAGGCGGCAGCGTCGTAGATGCCGGGAATACCGTAACGCCGATGATGGCAGCCGTCATGGCAGGGGCGACGATGTCTTCCTTTATGATTCGCAGGTTCTCATGGCGTACTTGTGCCCTCTTATCGATGCTGCTCGCTGGTACAGGACTTTATATCATCACGCATCTCCCGCTCGAGGTTAATAAATGGACGATCCGCAGCGATATGGCGCTGATCGGCCTTGGTATCGGCATCATGATGCCGATTGCTCAGATGGCAATCACCACCGCAGTCGATCCCCGCTACCGAGGCGTAGCGAACTCGACCGTTACCTTCACTCGCAACATCGGCGGCGTGTTCGGCGCATCACTCATGGCCGTGATCGTGAATCATCATCTCGCCTCTTCTATAGAAGCAAGAGAACAAACCAAGCTTGCCGATGCCATCCATCTCGGCTTCTGGTTTCTTGTGGCCGCCGCGCTTGTTGGTATTATTATTGCTTCATTAATGGGTCGTGCACGATACGTTAACCAGCCTATACCCCCTCAGAACGAAACTGTTTCTACTATTAAATAAAATTCTACGTATAACAACAGCCTCTCGAGCGCTCTGTCGGGAGGTTGTTTGTTGTGCTCTTCTATACGAAGTCATCGAGAAAACGTCAAATGATGATTTGTTACAATCCCTTTTCAAAATGATTACACCAATTTCATCATTATCAGAATGTTTTACATTCCGTTAACATGAGGCAAACTTCACGTTAACGCACCTCTACTACAATGACTCTTGTAGGGAACAACAAAAACGATAGTTTGGAAGGGGAACACATTCACAATGAAAAAGATTCTGACGTTAGCAATGGCACTGACACTGACGGTATCGCTCGCAGCATGCGGCGACAAAGACAAAGACAACAACTCCAGCTCGCAAGGCTCCGAATCGAGCAGCCTGTCTGGTTCTATTCTTGCAGTAGGTTCCACGGCACTTCAACAGTTGGTCGAAACGACTGCGGCAGACTTCATGGATAAGAACAAAGACGTATCGATTCAAGTGCAAGGCGGCGGAAGCGGCACAGGCTTGACGCAAGTTTCCGAAGGCCAAGCGCAAATCGGCAACTCCGACGTATTCGCTGAAGAGAAGCTTGATGCCGACAAAGCGGCAGAACTCGTTGACCACCAAGTAGCAGTCGTTGCAATGGCAGCCGTTACGAACAAAGACGTAGGCATCGACGGCTTGACGAAACAACAGCTCGTAGACATCTTCACTGGTAAAGTAACGAACTGGAGTGAAGTAGGCGGTAAAGACGAGAAAATACAAATCGTTAACCGTCCATCGAGCTCCGGAACGCGCGCAACGTTCGAAAAATTCGCACTTGGCACGAAGACGGAAGACCTTGCAGGTTCGATTCAAGAAGATGCATCCGGTACGGTTAAGAAGCTTGTAGGAGAAACGCCTGGCGCAATCGGCTATCTGGCAATGTCCTATCTGGATGATTCCATCCAAGCGCTGAAATACGACGGCGTTGAAGCAACGGTTGATAACGTTACGAACGGTTCGTATCCGGTATGGGCATATGAGCACATGTACACGAAAGGCGAGCCGGACGCAGCAACGAAAGCATTCCTTGACTATATCGTTTCCGATGAAGTGCAAGGCGACAATGGCGAAGTAGTTGAGCTTGGTTATATCCCGGTTAGCAAAATGCAAGTAAAACGCGACGCAGCTGGTACGGTAACGAAATAATTGTAACCTCGATCGAGGTCGTTCGAATTAATCAAATCAATAAATTGGTAGGCCGATCAAGAGACGGGCAATCCCGTCTCTTGCCTTGCCTGCGTTAGGAGAATGCCATTATGGAGCGGTCTGTCAATATGGAGCGGTCATATAACAAACGACAAGAAGCTAAACCGCATATAGCAGAGGAATGGGTCGGTAAAATCTACACGCTTATTTGTATCGGCTTCCTCATCATCACGATATTCTCGATGGTATACTTCGTCGCTTCGAAGGGACTCAGCACCTTTATTGCAGACGGTGTCAATGCATTCGATCTAATCACAGGCGTGAAGTGGAATCCTGATCTCGAGATCCCGCAATTCGGTGCACTGCCATTCATCTTTGGTTCATTCAGCACTTCCATTCTTGCAGCGCTCATCGCTGCGCCGCTCGGCTTCTGTGCCGCTGTATTTATCGTTGAATTAGCTCCCGGATTCGGTCGTCGTTTTCTGCAGCCGGTCATCGAGCTGCTCGCCGGTATTCCATCCGTTGTTTACGGATTTGTCGGTCTAAGCGTTATTGTTCCACTATTTCGCGATTTATTCCCTGGTCAAGGAATCGGCATCGCCGCAGGCGCACTTGTCCTGTCTGTCATGATATTACCTACAATTACGACAATAGCAACGGACGCGCTGTCCGAGCTGCCAGCCGGCCTCAAGGAAGGCTCCTACGCACTCGGCGCGACACGTTGGCAAACCATATATCGCGTTGCGCTTCCAACGACGCTGCCTCAACAGATGACAGGCATCGTCCTTGGTATCGCAAGAGCATTCGGCGAAGCGCTTGCCGTTCAGATGGTTATCGGTAATGCGCCGCATATTCCGCACTCGTTATTCGAATCAACTTCAACGCTGACAAGCGCCATTACGCTCAGCATGGGCAACACGGCAATGGGCTCGGTTCAGAATAATGTGCTCTGGTCGCTCGCCTTGATTCTGATGCTTATGACCTTCGTATTCGTATTCATCATTCGCTGGCTGGAAGGGAGGAAGAAGCTGTGAGAGCTAAGACAGTAGATAAAATCGCAACCGGCGTCATTATGTGCGTCGCCGGCTTCATCATCGCCGTCCTGATTGGTCTGCTCGGCTATATTTTGTTCCGCGGTGTCGGTCACATCAGCTGGAACTTTCTTACATCCGCACCGGAATCGATTCGCGCCGGCGGCGGTATCGGCCCGCAGCTGTTCAACTCGCTATTCCTGCTTGTTCTGACGCTGATCATTACCGTTCCGCTTGGGATCGGCGCAGGCATCTACATGAGCGAATACGCAAAACCTAACAAGATGACGGCTTTCATCCGTCTCGTCGTGGAAGTGTTGTCGTCCTTCCCATCGATCATCGTTGGCCTGTTCGGCTTGCTCGTGCTTGTTAACTATTTCGGCTTCGGCTTCTCGTTGTTCTCCGGTGCGATTGCACTGACGATCTTCAACCTGCCGCTCATGGTTCGGATTACGGAACAAGGTCTGCGCGGCGTACCGATGCAGCAGAAGGAAGCAAGCTTTGCGCTTGGTATCTCGAAGTGGAAAACAATCCGCTCCGTCCTCCTTCCCATCGCAACGCCTGTCATTCTGTCAGGCACGATTCTCGCTGCTGGCCGTATCTTCGGCGAAGCAGCCGCCCTGCTCTTCACGGCCGGCATGAGCAGTCCGCGTCTAGACTTCACGGACTGGAATCCGCTCGACACGCGCTCGCCGCTCAACCCATTCCGTCCGGCTGAGACGCTTGCGGTACACATTTGGAAAGTCAACTCGGAAGGTCTCGCTCCCGATGCAACGCAAATCGCAGCAGGCGCTTCCGCCGTTCTCATTATCATGGTCTTGGTATTCAACCTGGGCGCACGTGCGCTCGGCCGCTACCTGCATAACAAATTTACTGCAGCCAAATAAGGAGGGTCCGGCGTGACAACAAACGCATTATCTGCCAAGAAACTTAACGTCTATTATGGAACAAAACACGCTGTTCATGACGTATCGCTCGACTTCGCCGAGAAACAAGTGACGGCGCTGATCGGACCTTCCGGCTGCGGCAAATCGACCTTCCTGCGAAGCTTGAACCGAATGAACGATCTCATTCCAAGCTGCCGCGTCACTGGCGACATTATGATGAAAGAGCATAACATTAACGAAAGCTCGGTTGACGTTGTCGCACTTCGGAAGAAGATCGGCATGGTGTTCCAACGTCCGAATCCTTTCCACAAATCGATCTACGAGAACATTGCCTTCGGACCTCGTTATCACGGCGTGAAGAAGAAGAAGGATCTGGACGAACTCGTGGAACAATCGCTTCGCAAAGCGGCGATCTGGGAAGAAACGAAAGATCGTCTGCACAAGTCAGCTTTCGCCTTGTCCGGTGGACAGCAGCAGCGTCTATGCATCGCACGCTCGATCGCGCTTAAGCCTGACATTATCCTGATGGATGAGCCGACTTCCGCGCTTGATCCGATCTCCACTTCGCGGATCGAGGATCTGGTTACCGAGCTCAAGCAAGACTACTGCATCGTTATCGTTACGCACAACATGCATCAAGCTGCGCGTATCTCAGACAAAACAGCCTTCTTCTTAAACGGCCGTGTCGTAGAATACGATTCGACCGATACGCTGTTCATGAATCCGAGTCATAAACAAACGAGCGACTATATTTCGGGTCGTTTCGGTTGAGAAATGATAACCATTAAACAGCGAGAACGCGAATATGTTCCGCTCAAAGAGAATTGATCAATTTGGTCAATTCTCTTTTTTTTTGTAATTACGATCGACGAATCGATTACTGGGTCAAGAACCAGACGACAACAGATTCCGACTAATGAAAAAAGGAGCAGACTGCCACGGCAGTCTGCTCCTTTACGATTTGCACGATACGATTAAACCAGGTTCTCTACAGCCGCACGCTCGATCGCGAGACCGCGCTTGTAGCGCTCCATGAATACTTCGTAGCCTTCAACGTCCTTCGCATCCGGAGCGATCGTCTCGCCGGATTGACCTGCGAATACTCGGGAGCTGAGGTATTCTTCAAGCGTTTCATTATCCGATTTATTGATCAGGTAGGAAGCCAGCAGGGCAATGCCCCATGCGCCGCCTTCGCCAGCCGTTTCCATTACGGAGACCGGAACGTTAAGCGCGCCGGCCATAATGCGCTGACCTACGCCCTTCGTCTTGAACAGACCGCCGTGGCCGAGGAGCTCATCCAGCTTGACGCCCTCTTCCTTCAGCAGGATGTCCATGCCGATCTTCAGTGCGCCAAGCGCCGTCGACAGGTGGACACGCATGAAGTTCGGGAGATTGAAATTGCTGTCCGACGAACGAACGAACAATGGACGGCCTTCTTCGAAGTGCGTCATATGCTCACCCGACAGGTAACCGTATGCGAGCAGGCCGCCGCAATCCGCGTCGCCTTGCAGAGCAAGGTTGTACAGCGTGCCGTACAGCGTGTTCGCATCGATGTTCATGCCCATTGCTTTACCGAATTGTTCGAACAGACCAACCCAAGCATTCAGGTCCGAAGAGCAGTTGTTCGAGTGCGCCATCGCAACCAGGCTGCCCGTAGGCGTCGTTACGAGATCGATCTCTTCGTATGCCTTGGACAGTTCCTTCTCCAGAACGACCATCGCGAATACCGAAGTGCCAGCGGATACGTTACCCGTACGCTGCGCAACAGAGTTCGTAGCTACCATGCCCGTGCCTGCATCGCCTTCTGGCGGGCAGAGCGGAATGCCGGCTTGCAGCTCGCCGGATACGTCGAGCAGCTTCGCGCCTTCTGCCGTCAACGCACCAGCGTTCTCGCCAGCGGACAATACGCCTGGCAGAATGTCTTCCAGCTTCCAAGGAAGGTTGCGGGATGCAATCAGTTCATTGAACTGATTGATCATCGTCGTATTGAATTGCTTCGTGTTGATATCGATCGGGAATACGCCGGATGCTTCGCCAACGCCGAGAACCTTCTCGCCCGTCAGTTTCCAATGGATGTAACCAGCCAGCGTCGTCTGGAACGCAATTTGATCGACATGTTCTTCACCGTTCAGAATCGCTTGATATAGGTGAGCGATGCTCCAGCGCTGCGGAATGTGGAAGTTGAATAGATTCGTCAACGTCTCCGAAGCTTGTCCTTGCAGGTTGTTTCTCCATGTGCGGAACGGAACAAGCAGCTCATCCGATTGGTTGAACGCCATGTAGCCGTGCATCATGCCGCTGAAGCCGATCGCGCCGATCGTGTGCAGCGTTACGCCGTATTGCTCTTTGACTTGGTTAGCCATCTTCGTATAGCTGTCTTGAATGCCCTTCCAAATCGATTCAAGGCTATACGTCCAAATGTTGTTCTCGAGACTATTCTCCCAGTCGTGCGCGCCGGAAGCGATCGATACATGATCCTCACCGATGAGAACGGCTTTAATACGTGTGGAACCAAGCTCGATACCCAGTACTGTTCGGCCGTTCTGGATGGCATTCTTCACATCAAGACTCATGCGTTTATCCCCCATCATACAATGTTCATTCTAATTTAGTTAACTAGTTAACTAAATTGTTAACTAATCTCATAGAGCTATCATACCATAGAATATAAATCCCGAGTATTATAAATGATATAGCTCTCATCTGCTCTATTATAATGCAAGAACGCTTCCATTTCCAAATAAGAAGATGGAAAAGGAAAGGTTTTCGGTACGAAATTTTTCAGAATTATGTTGAATTAATACACACGTTCATCCAAGTCTATCAAATATTAAGAGGATAACCCATTCGCGGCCTACAATCAAAAAAAGATAGACACCCTGAACGGACAGGGCATCTATCTCAAATGTAAGCTGCTTATAATCTATCCTAACTTATTGGCGAAAATACTTCTTCACAACCTCGAACGCCAGCTTCGGGCGCCGATACTTATCGACGATGCCTTTGCTATTCTGCGTACCTGCGCGGCTGAACAGCCAGCCCAGGTCTTCCACGACGCGACAATCGCAGAACTGCCAGATGAACATCCCCGAGATATACGGCCTGGACGTATAAGCTGCCAGATTGGATTCAATAATATCCGCTTGTCTTTCCTCCGTGCCGCGGACACGGCTCGCATCCCGCATACCATAAAATCCGTCGCCGCCAAATTCGCTCATAATGATCGGTTTGCCAGCCCCTCCGAGTTCTTCTGTCCATCCTCTAGCCCGATCGACGAGTTCGCCCGGATCTTCATCCGTATACCACTGCGGGTATAGATTGAACGAAATAATGTCCGCCAGATCGAAGCAAATATCGTGCTCCCGATGATGAGTCGCATAAGTGAGCGGACGGGATTGGTCCAGCCCTCTGATCTGCGCCAACTGCTCGCGATACATCTCCTTGCCTTCCGGCGTATTGCTGCTGCATTCGTTCAGAATGCCCCAAATGATAATGCTCGGATGGTTGTAGTGATTCTCGACCATCTCCTGATTGCATACCAAGCACTGCTCCTGGAATCTCGGATCGCGCATATGCTCAATATCGAGACCTCTGGCGTGATTCTCTTCCCAAACGTAGATACCCCGTTCGTCGCACAAATCGAGGAAACGCTCGTCATTCGGATAATGGCTTGTACGAACCGCATTCGATCCCGCTTCCAGCATTAGCTCCATGTCCTGCACCATCAGCTGATACGGGAACGCTGCGCCGACCATCGGATGATCCTCATGCCGATTGAAGCCTTTCAGCACAATATCCTCGCCGTTGACTTGAATTCGTCCATTCGCAGTAGTTACCGTTCGGAAGCCGACCCGCTCGATCAGGTCGTCAGATGCGGTCTGCTCCCCATCTCTGAACAATTGAACCTGCAGCTTATATAGGTTAGGAGAACCGTTGGACCAAGCTTCTGCATTCGGGAACGAGCCAGTCGTAACGATGCTCGTCGTTGCGCCAGCTTGAATCTCAGCCGCTTCGAAGCGGATCGGCGTCTCGCCCAGCATCCCCTGAAGCTGCACCCGTGCCGATGTGGAGCCGGTATTGATAACGACAGCTGCCATTGAAGCATGCCATTGGCCATTCTCGTATGATGGCACAAATTGAATGCGCTCGATATAAACGGGCTGAATGTATTCGATCCCTACCGGACGAATAATGCCGCCGTAGGTATAGTAGTCATTGGCAATATGAAGCTTCGAGCCCTCATGGAAGGTGTTGTCTACGACGACGACAAGCTCATGCTCGCCTGGCTCGACTTCTTGAATGAGTCTCGATGTGAACGGCGTATACGCATTGTAATGCTGTGCAACCTCGACTCCATCGAAGTACACCTGCGCGGTGTGGCTCACTCCTTTGAACACAAGCCGAACCGCGGTCTTTTCTGTCACGGTAAGCGTTCTTCTGTAAACCCCTTTGCCGCGATAACTAGGAAACCTCGGATTCATCTCCCAGCACCCGGGAACGGGCATCCTATAGTGATAGCTGGCCGGAATGGAATCGTCTTGCCCGATAGGTTCGAAATCCCAATCCCCTTCCAGCTCTATCACTTGACGTATCTCATTGGTTCGAAATAATCGCAGCATCGCATTCGCACTCCTTATAAATGAACTAGCTTTATAACCTCATTATAGTGAAGCTGTGCGAAAGGAGAATATGCGATAGTTTCGCCTTCATGTCAAATAGTTAGATGATTGGTATTGGGCAAATGTAATGCTATACTTGAATGATTCAAGATATGTCAATTAGTCGAGGGATATTGATGAATAAGCAAACAACGGATATGGGGATACTGAACGAGTTGTCGGAGCTGATCACGCTGCGCATGAAGTCGTACCTGGCACTCGAACACGACGGGTCATGGATCGAGCATCGGTCGCATATCGACTATGATCTGTGGTTTATTCAAGATGGAACGATTGCGATCACGATCAATGGAATTGAACATCAAGCGCATGCCGGCGATGTTGTATTCTTTTATCCGAATATCCCCTACAAGGCAACGACAGCCGATAAGCAAGGATGCCGTTTTACATATGCCCATTTTGACTTTGAGATCGGCAAGCAGCAGCGAATATTGAATGATTTTCCGCTATCGGGCGTCGTTCCGCATGAACTTGTGCGTGCAGAAGTCGAATGGTTCACGCACGCTTGCGCGCGAGCCAGCCGTTCGAAGACAAGCATGCCCGGCAATCTCCTCTATCTGAAGGCTTGCTTGACGGCCGTAGTTGCAAGAATCATCGAGCTCCACGGAGAGGGTGTCTATACGGGAGCATTCGTAAATGGAAGCCCGACTACAGCTGCAAGCGGAAGCTTGGAATTGCTGCAGCCTGTTTTCCAACATATCGACCAGCATCTCCATCAGCCGATTCGCATGAATGAGCTTGCGGCCCTTATCGGCATATCGGACAAATATTTTATAACCAGCTTCAAGAAGGCGCTCGGCATTACGCCGGGTCAATACATCTACCAGATTCGGATGAACCGCGCAAGGGATTACCTCAACGAGAAGAAATATACGATTCAACAAATTGCCGCCCTGCTCGGCTATCCTGATCCGTTCACGTTCTCGAAGGCGTTCAAGAAGTATTATCAGGTTGCTCCTTCGCGGTTTGAATAGATGCTGATAAACGTTGATAAACCTATTTGCAGACACTATAATTGGGTTAGAAAAAAGATTCGAAAACGTTTTCGAAAACAAAAATGAGGTGAACCACTTGAAATTCAACAATCCTGTCATTAAAGGCTTCTACCCCGATCCAAGTATTTGCAAGGTCGGCGATACGTATTACTTGGCATGCAGTTCGTTTCAATTCTTCCCTGGCGTCCCCCTGTTCGAAAGTAAAGATCTAATCAACTGGGAGCCGATCGGTCATGCCCTGACGCGTCCAAGTCAGATCATGCTGGAGAAGGTGAACAGCTCCGGCGGCGTCTTCGCCCCTACGATCCGGCATAACAACGGTCGATTCTATATGACCACTACCAATGATACGACACGCCAGAACTTCATCGTCTGGACCGATGACATATATGGCGAATGGTCGGAACCGATCTTCATCGAGCAAGGCGGCATTGACCCTGATCTGTATTTTGAAGGCGATCGCGTCTTCTTCATGAGCAACGGTTCGGATGAGGACGGCCGCGGGGTCATCCTCCAATGCGAGATCGATATTGCAACGGGCAATATGCTGACGCCAAGCCATCCGCTGTGGAAGGGGACCGGCGGCCGTTACTTGGAAAGCCCGCATATGTATAAGATTAATGACTGGTACTATCTCATGGCGGCTGAAGGCGGCACCGAGTTCGGCCATATGATTACGTATGCACGCAGCAAGTTGCTTCACGGACCGTTCGAGGCGTACCCGCATAACCCGGTTCTGACGAACCGGAATCTAGGCGGCTATGAAATTCAAGCGATCGGTCATGGCGACCTCATTCAGGACGGCGAAGGCAACTGGTGGATCTTCCACCTTGGCTTCCGCCAGATCGGTCAATGGATTCCGTTCCATCATCTCGGTCGCGAAGTGTTCCTCGCACCTGTTACGTTCCACGAGGATGGATGGTTTACTGCCGGCCACGATGGTACAACGCGCCGCGAGTTCGAGACCGATCGGATTGGCGAGCATGTCGTGCAGCAAGAGAAGAAGCTGTACACGTTCGGCAATACGAAGCGGGATCTGGAATGGGTCTATCTGCGTCACCCTCGTCTCGAGAATTACAAGCTTCAAGAGGATCAACTGACGCTGACAGGAACAGCAGTGACGCTTGATCAGGCGGATACGCCTACTTTCCTTGCCATCCGTCAACGAGAATTCAATGCGGTAATTACATCTGTTGTGGCGTTGTCCGGCAGCGGTGAAGCTGGCATCACCCTGTACATGGACGAGAGTCATCACTATGATCTCGCGATCCGCAAGCGTAATGATCAGCTCGAAGCTGTGCTGCGTTTGAACATCGGCGATATCAAGCATGTGCAGAGTGTCGTCGCCATCGAAGCAGATCAAGCAGCGAAGCTGCGCATCGAGTCCTCCCCTGTTCAGTACAGCTTCTCAATCGAAGTCAATGGACAGACGATCCCGCTGGGCACGGCACAGACGAAGTATCTTTCTTCCGAAGTAGCCGGCGGTTTCACCGGCGTCGTCATTGGACTGTATGCGGTTGGAGAAGATACAGTGGCTGACTTTACGAAGTTTGCATGCGAGTATTTGTAGAAAGAGAAAGCCGCGGATGCGATGTCCGCGGCTTTTGCTTTTGGCAAAGAAAGGATGTGGTGCATTAGCCTGCAATGACTACCGAAGAATCCGTTTCTGCTTCGCGGCGCGGAGCCACTGCGGAAACTCATTGAGCAGCTTGTCGTACAGCTCTTCGTCCGACACATGATCGATTCGATCCCAATGGATGAAGTTCGCGTTATCGACGACTCTCCCCTGCATCGTATCCAGCCGTTTCAGCACCTCGAAGTTCGATTTGCCGATGCCGACAAACTGCCAGAAGATCGGAAGCACAGCGGATCGCGTAATGACCTTCTTAATCGACTTCAATACGCCGCCATCATTGATGAAGATGATAAATGCTGGCGTATCCGAACTCTCCTCGATCGTATACTTCCTAATGACGTCTTCCATGACTGGCGGTTCGTTGTTCCAACCGAATTTATGAATCGAAGGATTGTTTAATATTTGTTTCGTGACGTAATGCTGCAGACTTCCTTCTTGAACAGACGGCATCCGCGAGAATTCATTATCATAAACCCACACATCCAGCGTTGCGTTATCGTCGAACTTACAAGCGATGGCGAGTATGCGCTCCACCACGTCCTGCACAATGCCCGTCCGATATTGCTGCGTCATCGATCCGGATATGTCCAACACGACACCGACACGAGCGACAACGTCTGTCAGCTGCTTTTTCTTCAGCACGATCTCGACTGTTTTCTTGCGCAAATCGATCGTCGAGCGTGGAGCAATCTCCGGTTCAACCACTGGAGGCGCTGCTTGTTCGATTACGGCAGTCGATTGCTCCGATGCAGCTGCAACCTCCGCGTTCGTCTCCGATGCTTCAAGCTCAAGACCATAATGCGTAACCAGTGCCTCCAACCCGCCATAAAAGCCGCTGCCGATCGCATTGAACTTCCACTCGCCTTGGTAGCGATACAACTCGCCTACAACGATCGCCGTTTCATTCGTCACATCCGCACCGCATTCGTAGCTCCCGATAACTTCGCCGCTGCCATCATCGATGAGCTTCACATACAGGGACGTTACGTCATTCATCGTCTGATTGCGTTTGACGCTTTCATAGATGGACACCGTAACCGCCAACCGATCCATTCGATCAGGCAAGCTGCCAAGCGCCACTCTCAAACTGCCCTGCTTGCCGGAGCCGTCTTGCGAATAAACGACTGTACCATCGCTGGAGTGAGGATTGCCATAGAAGATCAAATCCTCATCCCGCACACACCGATTGTCCTTCGACAATAGAAACACCGAAGCATCCACACTGACGCCCGCGTGCCGAACCTCCCAGCCGAATGAGAGCGTTAAGCGTTGAATGGAGCGCCCCTTCGTTATGTCGATTTTCTGTCCTTTGCTCAGCTGCATGCGATGTCCTCCTCTCAACCTCTTGAAACATTTGTAACTCTATCTACGTCACAATCATAGTAAGTGCAAATAAACTAAATCGCAAGGAAGTGTGCTGCTCTTTGAATACGATCCCACGAATTGCCATTCTATTAACGACTCTATTCCTTCTACTGATTCCAACTGTTCATGCGGCGGCCTCCAAGAGCGAATATAACAACAAAGTCGCGATTCTCATGTATCATCACATGACTGATGGCGTGAATAAACCGAACACGGATATTATGACGACGAAGCAGTTCGACGACCAACTTTCCTACCTGCAGCGCAAAGGTTTTCATTTTATCTCACTGCGTCAGTATATCGATTTTATGAAAGGCGGAACGGTGCCTTCGAATGCGGTGCTTGTCACGTTCGACGATGGCTATGAGAGTTATAGCAGCCTCGCCTATCCGATTCTCAAATCCAAAAATATTCCATCCGTCGCATTCATCATTACAAGCGCGACAGACAATAAGAAATACGGATATATTCCTCATATGACCCATGAGGAGCTGAAGCAAGTAACCGCAGACAATCTTGCCGAAGTACAGTGCCATACGAACAACCTCCACTATCTCGTCGATA
Source organism: Paenibacillus sp. CCS19 (assembly GCF_033239625.1). Taxonomy (NCBI): domain Bacteria; kingdom Bacillati; phylum Bacillota; class Bacilli; order Caryophanales; family Paenibacillaceae; genus Paenibacillus; species Paenibacillus sp. CCS19. Next base: position 67,731 of record NZ_BTCK01000012.1, on the reverse strand, counting down.
AACGGCATAATGGATTAACCGCCTATTTGAAGGTTAATGGAATCAAAGAAACGCAAGAACAGTATCAGAAGCGAGTGCAGGGCGACGTTACGGCCTGCAAGAATCAACTGATGCCGATCAATGCGAGTCCGATCGATACGTTCGCCTATCCGTACGGCATTCATGACCGCAAGTCGGAGGAGGTACTCCGTCAGGCGAATATTCAATTCGCTTTTACCGTCAAGGAAGGCATTAGCACACAGAAAACCAACAGGTTAGCGATTCCACGGATCAACGGAGGCAGTCCCTCTATTACCCCTGCTGATCTGGAGGCCATCATCATAAGGAATGCCCATCCTTACAGCATGGATGCCATCCTTCATCGAGCGAACCACTTGGCCCGCCAAGCTCCTCATCGCAAGAGCTTCTGGGCGCTCTGCTTTCTCCTCCTCATCGGAATCGGGTATATGGGCTATCGTCAAATTCGTAAAAGCGGCAATCCATTCGCTGCCTAATAGCACACAACAAGGAGCCGCGGATATCCGCGGCTTCTCTTTTTTCCTCCTTCAAGTCATCCATAATTAATGGATGACTTTAGCCATAATCCATGGAATAGGCAGTGCCTCCTCACTACTTTATGATGGGTTCTAAGAGAGGTGATGTCCGATATAGGATGATTTGAAAACGCATACAAAGAACCAAAAAATCGCTAGAGTTTCCTATGTGTTTTCAACAGCATTGTATTAGAACCTATTATGAGGAGTGATTGCGTGCTAGCTTCATGGTCAAGAAGGATCAATAAAATCCCGCGTTCCGCATTCTTATCCATCATGTGCTTATCTTTATGGCTATCGCCAACGGCAGTCAGCGCTGAAACGGACAGCGCTTCGGCCGCTTCGGAGAGCGTCTCTACTGTAATCGGATATAAAGATGCCATTCTTCAAGGCAGCGGGGTAGAGAAACTAACTTCTCCCCAAGCTAATGACAGCTTATATAAAGGCCTCGGCTATGTGTCTTTCTTCTATGATGACGACTCGAATTCTAGTCAACCAAGCGGAACCGCCACATTCAACGTTAACGCAGCTGCTTCCGGTCTCTATAAGCTTAGCGTTGGCTACTACATTCCTGAAGGCTATGGATCCAAGGATACAGGCATTGAGGTTAATGGGACTGGCGTAAACAGCATAACACTGGATGCCCCGGCCGCCGGTGCCGTCGTGAATGAAAAGATGGTCAGCAAGATCGCCCTGAACGCCGGCCCGAACGAAGTTACATTTTCCCGTGGCTGGGGGTATTACGGAATTGAATATGTGAAAGTCGAAGCCGCCGCTTCTTCCGCAGCAAGCGACAAGATCGAAGCGGAAGACGGGGTTATGACGGGAGAGGTAAGCATCGGAACAGCCGACGCTGGTTATTCCGGTACAGGGTACGCTGCCTTCAAGAGCACAGGATCGCTCACGCTGACTTATAACGCATCAGTTAGCGGCCTATATGATCTTGCAATCGGTTACAATGCCCCGAATGGCGATAAGAAAACACAGCTAGTAGTCAATGGCCAAGCTAACGAGATCTCTCTTCCTGCAGGCTCAAGTTTCTTAGAAGCTTCCGGCGGCAAAGTCATGCTGAATGCAGGAAGCAATACGATTGCATTCAATCCGAATTGGGGCTGGTACAATATTGACTACGTCAAGCTGTCAGCATCATCAGACGCTGCTTCCCAGCATCAAGTCAATAAAGAACCGGTGAACCCGAATGCAACCACGGAAACAAAAGCGCTCATGAACTATCTCGTCGAACAGTACGGAAAGAGCATTCTATCGGGTCAGCAGACGCTTGAAGATGCTCAGTGGATTAAAGAGCAAACCGGTCAATATCCCGCCATCATGTCGACGGATATGATGGATTATTCCCCTTCTCGCGTCGAGCATGGTGCGACTTCTTCGGAAGTCGATAAGGCGATCCAATGGGCACAGGAAGGCGGGATTGTCTCGTTCGTCTGGCACTGGAATGCGCCTACGGGGCTGTACGATACGCCAGGCAAGGAATGGTGGAGCGGATTTTATACGGATGCAACCTCGTTCGACGTTCAATATGCGCTGGAGCATCCGAAATCCAAAGATTATAAGCTGCTGCTTCGCGACATCGATGCAATTGCAGTCCAATTAAAGAGACTTCAGGACGCTCATGTGCCCGTGCTATGGAGACCGCTCCATGAAGCGGAAGGCGGATGGTTCTGGTGGGGGGCCAAAGGTCCGGAGCCAGCCAAACAGCTATACCGACTCATGTATGACCGATTTACGAATTACCATCACCTGAACAACTTGATCTGGATATGGAACTCCGAGAAGCCTGAATGGTATCCAGGCGATGATGTCGTCGATATCGCAAGCGTCGATATTTATAACGAAGCAGGCAATTATGGCCCGAACATTGCCAAGTACGACAGCTTGGTCAATCTCGTACAGGATAAGAAGATGGTTGCCCTGCCCGAGAATGGTCCGATCCCCGATCCTGCGCAGCTTATAGCGTATTCAGCGCATTGGCTCTTCTTCAGTACGTGGACAGGCGATTATATTCGCGACGGACAATATAATTCTTCGGAGCATCTCAGAAACGTATATAGCAGCGATTATGTCATCACTCGTGATGAGCTTCCGTCTAACCTCTATACGGCACGCGTCTCCTATAGTACAACGGATCCAACCAACAAGCTGGTGGTCGCTCGTCTAACGACAACGGAGCCGGTAACCATCACGAACAACCGCGGATCCAGCGTGCATATATTCACGAAGAACGGCAGCTTCACGTTCACCTATGTCGATGCGAACGGCAACCCTGGTTCTGTTACAGCGGCAGTGAATAACATCGAACGTTAACCTTTTCACTCAACACTCAGTGACCTATAATGCTGCTCTTATGCAAAAGCAGCCGTCTCGATATATCCGAGACGGCTGCTTTCATTTGATTACAATTAATACAAAGCAGGAAGCCTATCGAGTGTAATTGCATATTCATGCTGATAGGCTTCTCGAAGCTCCTCCTCGCTGGTCCACTCGCCCGATGCGCCGAATTCATTGGACCAAATCATGTACCACACCCATGGAATTCTTGTAAGCGAAAGCTGCTTCATACTAGGCTGTACACCAATCTCGCCTAATGCAGCCAACTTCGGAGCACGCGTGATCTGGACTAATTCCTCATATTCAGGTTTCAGATCTGTATGACAGTGCTTGGCAGGATACAAGTCCCTGGATATAACATCCGTCACATCGTCGCCTACATAACCTTCAACCAATGGAGAGTTCCATACCCAAATCAAATTGTTAAGCGCATGTACACGGGTATAACGATCATACATGATGCGGTACAGCTGCTTGGCAACCTCAGGCCCCTTATGTCCCCACCAGAACCAATCCCCCTCTGCTTCATGGAATGGCCGCCATAGAATCGGGATTCGCTTCTCGCAGAACGGCTTAAGAATAACAGCCATATGGTCCATATCAGCGATGAGCGCTTGATGCTCCTCTGTCCCCTCCATGACTGCTCTGGAGGCGTCGAAGGTCGTATTCTTCGAATAGAATGCCTTATCCCAACCTCCGAGGGGAGAGAACCAATGCCAGGTGAATGTGATCAGCCCTTTGCGATCTGCCCATTCCCAAGCGCGGTCCAGCGTGTTCCGATTCTCTTCGATTTCAAGCAAGCACTCTTCGCTGCTGTTGTCCTTGTTTATATTAGGCGAATAGCTCAACAATTCGAACCCGCATAGTGCTGGCAGCTTCCCTGTAACTTGTTCAATGTACAGAAGCTCTTTCTGTCTATTGGTCTGGGTATGTTGTCCGGTGATGATACCTCTTCCGGATATTTCGTTTAAGTATCGCAGTACGGCTTTCACTTCATCGCTAGCATTCGGATTACAAGGGACTGCATTCGGCATCTCTATGGTCCACTCCTCTTAGGCTCTGTTTATATCTCTTCGCAACAACTGCAGAACAACTTCCTTCAACCATCATGAGAAAAAGGGGCAGCATCCCCTTTCCAATCGGAAATGGAGAACGGCCCCTTCGTTTATTCATTACCTGAATTACTGGTTAGACCACAGCTTGATACGATCTTGAATGTGCTTCGTATAGGAAGCTTCCATCTCTTCGACGCCTGCCTTCTCCAAATCGGCCATATAGTCATCCCAGATCTTATCGAATTCCTCTGGTTTGGACATGACAGCTTGCGGGATTCGTTTCCATGTAATGTCCTTCATCTTCGCCCCGAGGATAACAGCCGGATCATCATTCGGAAGGGACATCGTATACGCAGCGCCGTATGCTCTTGGCTGGAACTCTTCTTCCTTAGGGAAGAGATCCTTCCAATGATCAATGCCATAAGCCTTCAGCGTTTCCTTCTCTGCCACGTTGTATGTCGCAGTCAACATCTCTGGATAGTTGCGAGTAAAGAAATTGCCTGTCGAATCCTTAATGCCGTCGCCATAATGAACCATCATGTTCCAGTATAGACCGATGCCGGACTCCTTCTGGAATGCAGCGCCGTCTTTGTCGCTACGCTGCTGCACCTCTGGGATGATCGTCCGCTTGCCGTTCTCGTACGTATAATGCTTCCCTTCAATGCCCCAGTTCACAAGGATTTGGCCTTCTTCCGACGCAAGGTAATCAAGGAACTGAATCGCCCGGACCGGATCCTTCGTCTTGCTGGAAATCGAGATGCCATAACCTCCGTCAAAGCCTGCAGGCCAGAAATTCGTATCCTTGTAGTCTTGGCTCATCGTGACCGGATAGTGGCCGTAGGTTTGATCATACTTGCCGGCCGCCTTAAGCGCATTCTGTCCGTCGCCGTAATCCCATTCCGGGTCAGCCAAACCAAGAACGCGGCCCGAAGCAACCTTCGCCTTGAACTGATCGGTCTTCTGCACGAAGCTCTCGGGGTCAAGCAATCCAATATCATTCATATGATTCAGCCAGCGGAAATACTCTTTCTCTTCCGGACGGCGGAAGTGATACGTCGCTTCGTGCGTCTCTTGATTAATGTAGTATTCGCCGTCATCCGGCCCGCCTGTCGTTTGAAAACCCGAGTTGGTCACCTGATACATATGCCAGTCGTCGGCATTCAAGGACATGCCGATATTTTTGTTGCCGTTCTCGTCTGTCGGATGCTTCGTAATGTAGTCTTGAATAACCTTCTCGTAATCCTTCACCGTACGAATTTCGGGGTATCCCGCTTCCTTCACGACACGGTGCTGCAGCTCGAATCCGCCATCCGTTTTGAATTTCTTCTCGTCGACGGAAGACCAGGTTGGAATGGCATAGATCGATTGATCATCCAGGCTGTACTTCGTGCGGACGAGCTTATCGCCCAGCATCTTCTTAATGTTTGGCGCATACTTGTCGATCAGATCGGTCAGATCAATGATCGCGCCCGCATCGACGAGTTTACCTACATCCGCCTTGGCTGCGATGAGATCCGGATAATTGCCTGTCGCTGCGATCAAAGAAATCTTCTGGACCGGATCGCCGACAGCGAACTCAGCGTCCAAGGTTACACCGGTCTTCTCTGTGATGACCTTGCCGACCTCGTCCTTCATGTTGTTCCAGTTGGTGCTCGAATCCTCCGAGAAATACGTCAGCGTGATAGGCGCTAGGCTAGTCCCGGACGTAGAACCTCCCTCGACGGTTGTGCCCTCTGTTGCAGAGGAGTCATTATTACCCGAACAACCTGAAAGCGTTGCTGCCACAGTCAGCGCAAGCAATGAAGCGGTGACCATCCCTTTTTTGTTTACCTTCATGAAGCGAAACCTCCCTTATTAAATGAGCATGATGAATTTGTATAGGACAGGCAGTTCGCCTGGATATACCGACGATGGAATTCGCACTAACTTTTTACTGCGCCAAGCGTCATGCCTTTGACGAAATACTTTTGCAAGAAAGGATAAACAACCAGAATCGGTACCGTAACAATGATGGTAATTGCCATTTTGACGGATTCAGGCGATACCTGCTGCATGCGCTGCGCCATATTGGCCGCGTCTTGCGAGTTGGTGGCAGTGGTTGTCGTGCTTTGCAATATTTTCATCAATTCATACTGAAGGGTTGTTAACGATTCGTTGGATCCGTTGAACAAGTACGTATCGAACCACGAATTCCATTGCCCGACTGCCAAGAACAGCGCCACTGTCGCGAGTGCCGGTTTGCACAACGGCAGAATAACACGCCAATAGATGGTGAAGTCGTTGGCACCGTCCAGCTTAGCTGATTCTTGGAGCGCGTAAGGCAGCCCGTCGATGAAAGAGCGAATGACGAACACATTAAAAGCGCTTACGAGTCCTGGCAAAATGTACACGGCAAACGTGTCGATCAATTGCAGGTTCTTCATCAAAATAAATCCTGGAATCAACCCGCCGGAAACATACATCGTTATGGCAAGGAAGGTCGAGATGAACCGTCTTGCTCTAAAATCGCTGCGCGACAGCGTATAAGCTAGCATCGAGCCACTGACTAATCCAGCTGCAGTGCCGATCACCGTCCGCAGCACAGAAATTTTGAACCCTGTAATCAACCCGCCGAAGGTAAAGATCAAATCGTAGTTGCGGAGCGTAAACTCCCTCGGCCAGATCGTAATCCCGCCTCTTACCGTGTCGACAGAATCGTTAAAGGAAATGGCCAGCACATTTAAAAACGGGTAGATGGTTGCGATCGTTACGATTATTAAGGACAAGTAAACGAACAGTTCCAATAGTGCATCCGACGCTGATTTCGACTTTAACTTTGCGCCATATCGTCCGATAGTTGAATTGCTTTTGACAGCTTCCATGCGATCTTTCCTCCTTACATAATGCTTTCGTTCGTAAAGCGCTTGAATATGCCATTGGCGGCAAACAACAGGATGAGACTAATGACGGAGTTGAATATATTGATCGCTGTACCGAAGGAGTAACGTCCCATCGCCAAGCCATAATTAAGCGCATACAAATCAAGCACTTCGGAGTAATCGATAACCAAATGGTTGCCGAGCAAAAATTGCTTCTCGAAGCCTGTGCCGAGCAGATGTCCGATCGACATAATCAGCAGCACAATGATCGTCGGCCGAATACCCGGAAGCGTAATATGCCATATCTGCTGTAGTCGACTAGCGCCGTCCACTCTGGCTGCTTCATACAGCTCAGGACCGATTCCTGAGATGGCAGCGAGGTAAATAATCGCGCTCCAGCCGGTTTCTTTCCAAATATCCGCCCCTGTTACAATGCCCCAGAATAAGTTGCCTTGGGCCATGAATTGAATCGGTTTGTCGATCAGGTGCAGACTCATCAGAATATCGTTCACGACGCCGCCATCGGTCGATAACATCTTGGTTACGATGCCTGCTGCAACGACCCATGATACGAAGTGCGGCAGATACGACACGGTTTGAACGAATCGCTTCATCACTTGAACCCGAACCTCATTGAGCAGCAGCGCGAACACGACCGGTACGATAAAGCCGGCAATTAAGCCCATCAAGCTCATGGCCAGCGTGTTCCGCAGCACCTGATAGAAGTGCTCGTCTCCGAACAGAACGCGGAAATGCTCAAGTCCTACCCATTTCTGATCGAAGAAGCTGACGCCAGGCTTATATTTCTGGAAGGCCATCGTCCAGCCCCATAGAGGCAGGTACTGGAATACAAAGACCCAAAGGACGAAAGGAATGGACATGTAGTACAAATATTGTTGGTTCTTAAACACCTTCCATGCGTGGTTCTTCGGCTGTTTGTATGCGTTTTCCTTAATGCTTGTTACTGTATTCATTGCTTCCCCCTCCTGTATTTCCATCTTAAAGGAGAGAGAAGACAAGGCCCATCTAACGGATTTCGGAGAAAATCATCTACAAATTAATGATTCTTGTCATGCTACGCGATCAAACGCGGACTTTTTGAACTACCTCTTATATTCCGAAGGCGATCGGCCTTCGTACTTCTTGAACTTGCTGTGAAAGTAGTTGACGTTCGTATAGCCGATGCGTTCGGCCACTTCATAAACCTTCATGCCTTGGCTGAGCAGTTCCTTCGCTTTCTGGATGCGAACCTTGTCCAGATAGGTGTTAAAATACTCCCCTGTCCGGTTCTTGAACAGCTGTCCTAGATAGGCAGAGCTGTAATTCAGCAGTCCAGCCAACGTCTCCAGCTTCAAATTATCCGCATAGTGTTTATGGATAAAATCGATCATTTTCTTAAAATCCTGCTCTTTGCCGCCAGGCTCAGACTCTTGCGCGAACGCCAGCAGGAATCGATGGATCTCATCCATCAGATCCGAGAGATAAAGCTGCCGGAATATGCTGTTCAAGAAACGCGACACAGCCTCCGAGTCTTTCAGGTCCATTCGCGAGCCGGCCTTCACTTTATGAATGACCGCGTTCGACAAGAAAAAGAACGATTCCTTCATCGCTTTCTCATCTTGTCCCTGCGCGAGGAACAATGCCGCAGCCTCGTTCAACAGCGGAAGGATTATCGCATGGTTTCCTACTTCCAAGCTGTAGTACAAACGTACAATTAGGTCCTCTACCGCCTCTCCATGGTCAGCATGCGTCAGAGGCGATTCCATGGAAGAAAGCGAAGACGGATGAGGTCCAAGAAGTCGGTTCTTCTCGCTGAAGAATGCTTGCTTTACTGCTTCCTGCGCTCTGGCATATGAACTGCAAATCTGTTCGGGTACGGATACCGCCCCGCCGGTTGCCGCTGCGAATCGCACGCCGTTAGCGGATTGCACGAGCTCTTCATAGAGATTGTCTCGACTATGAATGCCTCGCAGCGGCTCCTTGAGGAGTAGAATGACATAAGGGGAAATGACGGTTACAATCCCCTTGTTCCTTCCCTCCATCATGGCTCGAATGCCAGAAGACAGCTGCGACAACGCGCGGTTCGATTCCGTATCGCGAGGACTAACAACGACAACCTCATAGCTGCTCCATCGTATCTCAACTTGCTGCGCCAAGCCTCTTGCTTTCATTGCGTCCTTCGCCAACTCCCCCTGGACTAACAAGTTGTGCAAAAGCTTCTCGCGGTCTACGACCTCTTGATGGCGCGCCCTTCCTTGCGTTCGATCTTGTTCTACCCGCTCTCGTATACGCGTTAAATTAGCGGTCATCTCACGCGTGTCTACCGGCTTCAGGAGATATCCGGTTACTCCGTATTTGATCGCCTGCTGCGCATATTCGAAATCTGCATAACCGCTGAGAATAATAAAATGCATCCGATGTCCGGCAGCTGTTAAGTGATGAATCAGCTGCAGTCCGTCCATTACTGGCATACGGATATCGACAATGACGACATCCGGCTCTTCTTCTTCAATAACCGCCAACGCTTCCTGTCCGTTAGCAGCAGTTGCTGCCACTGTGTACCCAAGATTTTCCCACGCTATCAACGTTTGAAGGCCCTGTCGAACCTTCGGTTCATCATCCACGATGACGACTTTCAACATGCGGATTCACCTCCAGGAATGAAGAACGTAATCGATGTGCCGCGGCCTGATTCGCTCTCGATGTGCAATGCGCTTGATGCCCCATATAACACGACTAGCCGGTCATTCACGTTGTGCAGTCCGATTCGCTGACCCACCTGATCATCCGCTGAAGAATCGAGCTCTTCTTTTATTTGTGCCAGCCGATCGGCCGTGAAGCCCGCTCCGTTGTCGCGTACTTGCACCTGAACGCCGCCAGGCGCTTCCACCGCGTCAACCTCGATCACAACCCCTTCGATCCGGTTATCCAAGCCGTGAATGATGGCGTTCTCGATTAAAGGCTGAACGATTAACGGAGGAACCAGCGTTCTCTCTATCCTCCGATCAATATTCAGATGATAGCTCAAGCGATCCTCATACCGGAATTTCTGAAGATCGAGATAACAACGTACCCGCTCGAGCTCTTCGCTCAGTGCAATCGTGCCATTCCCTGCCTCTAGGCTGCTGCGCAGCAAGGCGCTCAACATCCACACCGCTTCGGCGATATCGTCCTGCTTGCGAATATGAGCTTCCATTCGAATGGACTCCAACGAATTGAATAAGAAATGCGGATTAATCTGGCTCGCGAGCATCTTGAACTTGATTTCGTTCTGTCTCTGCTCGATGAGACTCTTCTGCCGGTTCGTCTCATTCACCTCGTGGATCAAGTCATTCACATTTCGAACGAGAGCATTAAATTGTCTGGACAGCAAAGCAACCTCATCTTTGCCATCGATCTCGAGCGTAGCTTCCCATGAGCCGGCTCCTACCTTGGACATATGCTTGCTCAACCGAAGCAGCCTCCTGGATATCAGAGAGGCAGATGCGTAGATGAGAAGGATGGCAACGATCAAACCGGCTGTTATCACGATCACGCCAAGCAGGATGACTTGATTCGCATCATGGGTAATTTCTGAGATTGTAAAAATCGAAATAATGCGAAGCCCGTTCCAGCTGTTCTGCGGATTCAGCTTAGCGATTATGACTTTGGACGATTTGCCATTGATTTCGGTATCGAAGCTCCCTTCCTGGCTGGACAGAATATTGGCATCGGCATGGATCTGCTTCAGATCCTTCCCCATCAACTCGTTCTCATTGGCCGCGACGATCCGGTTCTGGTCATCCACGATCAAGGTAGGGAATGATTCTTGCTCGAGAATGGCGTGTAATTGCTGCTTGTTCACATTCATAACAAGAACACCGCTGCTGCCTTGTTCCTCTATTGGGAAGGAACGAATAAGGCTCAGATTGTCAGTCCCGTACCGCTCATCCGGGATCAGGTTCCAACCGACGAGCCCTTTCTGTGCGATGGCCTCTTGATACCATTCGGACGACGTTAGCTTTGCATTCGGTTGAATAAACTCCCAATTGTTAAGCGCTCCTGCATTGGCGACATAGACGCGAATGCCGGATATCTCTTTGTGATACAACTGGAGATAGTCTCGGATGTCCGTATATTCCCGATACGTCTTAATGACCTCGACATAGCTGTCATATTTCTGGCTGGCCACCTTCTTCATTCGATTGTCCGTCATTAGCCGATAGGAGATATCCAGCGGTACGTTAATCAGTTCCTCCGTCCTTTTCTGCACCCGCTCGACATTCGCAGAGGCTTGCGAGAAAGCATCGTTAATGACGATGTCACGAAGCTTCTCCATTAGAAATAAGCCGCATATTAGCAGTGGAATGATGGCAGCCGATATAAACACAAGCGCGAGCTTCCGCTTCATCTTCATGTCATTCATCATTCGGATCACAAACATGATGTACCCTCCTGGGCCTGATTAGGCCGTTGCGCGCAAAATACCCCTTTCTAATAAAAAGGGGTATAAGGCAATTATTTCTATTTGTTCTCCAGGTTAAACTTCACGCGTCTCGGGATTAGCCGCTCGAATTCGGAACCAACCGCTCTCGTAATCCTTCTGCTTGTAGGTCAGCGGCAGCCCAAGCTGCATCAGTCGATCCCCGCCGAACGTCGACGCCATCTCGCTGTCGCTCGATCGAACTTCGTATTCGAGCTCCGGGTCAAGTCCCGCAAGCCGCAAGCTTCTCCGCGGCGCATGAGGGATGGCCATCACTTGGAAGTAGTACACAAGCGCCTCTTCTTTGTCTTGCGAGACAAACATCCATGCCGATTCGTTCCCCTCGAACGGACTCTTCAAACGGTACAAATCGCCTTGCTGCACTAATCCGCGAATCTGCTTGTATGCAGCAACTTGATCCTGCACGAGCGCTTTCTCTTCATCCGTAAACTTCGTTAGATCAAGCTCATAACCGAAGTTGCCGGACATGGCGACATTTCCTCGGAAATCTAGCGGCGTCATTCGTCCCACCTGATGGTTCGGAACAGCGGATACATGCGCACCGATGGCGCTCACAGGATAAACAAGGCTCGTCCCGTACTGAATCTTGAGTCGTTCTACCGCATCTGTGTTATCGCTCGTCCAAGTCTGAGGCATGTAGTAGAGCATGCCCGGATCGAACCGCCCGCCTCCGCTGGAACAGCTCTCGAACAGAATATGCGGGAACGCCGTCGTGATCCGCTCCAGCAGCTCGTATAGGCCAAGCACATAGCGATGGGCCGTCTCCGCTTGACGTTCAGGCGGCAGCGCAGCAGAGCCGATCTCGGTCAGGGCGCGGTTCATGTCCCATTTGACATAAGAGACTGGAACGTTGACGAATACGGCAGATAGGGAGTCGTAAATATAATCGCGCACTTCCTTGCGGCTGTAATCCAGCACGAGCTGCCATCTTGCCTCCGTGCGGCGCCGTCCGGGAACATGCAGGCACCAGTCCGGATGCTTCCGATACAGCTCGCTGTCCGGCGAGATCATCTCCGGTTCGAACCACAGACCGAATCGAAGCCCCAGCTTATTGATGCGCTCCGCCACATCCGCAAGTCCGCCGGGCAGCTTCCGACGATCCTCGTACCAATCGCCAAGCGAGGAGTTGTCGGCATCCCGCTTGCCGAACCAGCCATCATCGAGCACGAACAGTTCGATGCCGAGCTTGGCCCCTTCTTCCGCGATGGATACCAGCTTGTCCGCATTAAAGTTAAAATAAGTCGCTTCCCAGTTGTTGACGAGAATCGGCCGTTCGGCATCCCGATATTGCCCCCGGCACAGCCGTGTCCGATACAACCGATGATACGTGCGCGACATCTCTCCCAAGCCTTGACCGGAGTAAACCATAACAACTTCCGGCGTCTGGAAGCTCTCGCCTTGTTCCAACTGCCAAGCGAAATCAAAGGCATTCACGCCCATGCTGAATCTGGTCGAACCGAAGGAATCCACCTCCGCTGTCGCCTCAAAGCTGCCGCTGTACACCAAGCTGAAGCCGTAAGCTTCGCCGTAATTCTCCGTCGTGCCTGACGCGACGAGCGCCGCGAAAGGATTAAATTGATGGCTGCTCATGCCCCTCTTGCTATCGATTCGCGTCTCGCCTTGCAGCAGCGGTCTTCGTGTTATGTTCCCTTCGCGCGCCCATGCGCCTGCAAGATAAGTAATCTCCATTTCGCGCTGCTCCGCAAAATCAACACTGGCGCTCAGCGCTCGACGCAGCCGCAGCTGCTTCTGTCCTCCGTTAATCATTCGCACAGAGCGAACAATAACGTTACGATCGGCGAAGATCGTGTACAGCAGGTTAACCTTGAGCCCGGAATAGCGGTCCATTAGTTCAAGTATGAGCGTATCGGCCTCAGTGTCATTCTCCGTGTATACGGCCGGCAGCCCAAGCAGTGAAGGCTTCCCTTTCATTGTGCGGTAGCTAACGTACTGAAGCTCTGTAATTCGCGTTCCATCCTCAAGCTCAACTTGATAGGCCGGATTGCGGAAGTCCCCGCTGCCATACTGCGGGTATTCTTGCGGCAGCCGATCTAATCCCGCATGGTCAGGCGTGTGAATGAGGAGATCTTCCATTCGTTCCCGATGCGTAAGCTTAGCTCCCCAATAGACATGAACCGGATGCCCATTCACGATCTGAATCAAATAGCTCATGCCGGACGATTGCAGATGAAACAGTCCCAACTGCTCTTGGACCTTGATGCTCATTGCGTAATTTCCCCTCTCTAGTGTGTGCATGATGTGCATCTTACATGGTATTAAGCTTGATTAGTTAACGATTGACTCTTCTTCATCAATACCAAAATGATATATGATTATTTATAACAAAGTACATGGCTAGATACTCAGTAAATATGTCATAATGCTAGATACAAACAACTAAGGGGAATCATCGGTATGATTGAGTATTTGCCGCGAAGCAAACAGCATACAGAACTGTATCTGACCCAATACGGCTGCGAGAATTGTATCCCCGGCCATTATCACGGACCTGCCATCAGAAGTCACTATCTGCTGCATTACATTCTGGATGGAGAAGGATTCTTCGAGGTTGGCGGAACTCGCCATACGCTTCGAAAGGGACAAGGCTTTCTCATCTGTCCCGATGTGATTACCTATTATGAAGCAAGCAAGACAAGCCCTTGGACCTACTGCTGGTTTGGTTTTGACGGGACGATAGCTGAGTCGCTCTTGAAGCAGGCTGGGCTTACGATGGACAGCCCGATTCTCCACTACGATCAGGACGATCGCATTTACCGATATTTTACCTCCATGAACGAATCCAGAGGTTATCATAAAGCGAGAGAGACCCGTCTAACCGGGCTGCTCTACTCCTTGTTGTCGCTTCTTGTTGAGTTTGGACCTGCATTGCCGACTTCTGAGCATAAAGAGAGCCGAGCCGAAATATACGTCGAGAAGGTGAAGGATTTCGTCGAGACGAATTTCGCCCAGAAAATTACGGTCGAGGATATTGCCCAATTCATCGGACTCAACCGGAGCTACCTTTGTTCGCTGTTTCAACAGCAAATGAATACGAGCATTCAAGATTATTTGATCCGGTATCGAATCCATAAGGCTTGTGAAATGATGGGTCATGCAGAACTGACGATCGGCGATATTTCCCGCTCGGTCGGATATCCGGATCCCCTGCTCTTCTCTAAAATCTTCAAGAAAATCATGGGGTCCTCGCCCAAGCTATATCGAAGCGAAGCACGCAAGTTATAGGCACGTGCACAGCTTCCCCGCATATAGTAATAAAGCATCAAGTCAGGCGCTTACACGATTAGCGCGCAATATTGCGAAATGAGGTGGGAGAATGCCAAACGGTGGTGTGGCGTATTTCTCAGCAGAGTTCGGACTTGACGAATCTTTACCGATCTATTCGGGCGGCCTTGGCATCTTAGCGGGCGACCATATTAAAGCAGCCGCAGACTTGAACATTCAGCTTACAGGCGTAGGCATTTTCTATAAGAAAGGCTATTTCCAGCAGCAAATTAGCGATAACGGCTGGCAGCAGCAGCGTTATCCGGACGTCAATCTCGAGGCAAGCGTATACCCGGTACAGCTGGTGAGGGACTCTGACGGCCGTCCAGTCGTCATTGAAATCGCTATCGCAGGGAGATCCGTGCATGCCAAAGCATGGTACGTATCATTAGGCTCCGTCACGCTTTATCTGCTTAGCACGGATGTTGACGAGAACACGGAAGCCGATCGGCAGTTGACCGACAACCTCTATCCGAGCAATCCAGATGCCCGCATCAGCCAGGAGATGATCTTAGGCATCGGCGGCGCTCGGCTGCTCGCAGCGCTTGGGATTAAGCCAGACGTCTGGCATCTGAACGAGGGGCATTCCGCTTTCCTCGCATTCGAGCGAATCCGTATGCTGTCTGCGGATGGAGTCTCGTTCGAGACGGCGCTTGAGGCAGTCAAGGCAAGCACCGTCTTCACGACGCACACACCGGTTCCGGCCGGGCATGACGTCTTCTCGATCGACATGATCGACCAGTATCTCGGGGACTATTATTGGCAGATGGGAGCAGACCGGGATCGCGTGCTGGCGCTTGGCCGATTAGATGGCGCTTTCAACATGACGCGGCTTGCCGTCAGCTCATCTTCGAAGGTGAACGGCGTAAGCAAGCTGCACGGCGAAGTGACCCGCGAGTTGTTCCATCGCTGGATGCCGCACATCCCGATTCAAGATATTCCGGTCGATTCCGTTACGAACGGCGTTCATGTCGGCACTTGGCTGGGAGACGGGATGAAGAAGCTGTATGATCAGCACCTCGTGTCCGATTGGGCGATTCGTACGCAGGAAGTGGACATTTGGGCTTCCGTTCGTGAAATTCCGGCCACTGATCTGTGGAAGGAGCATAAGAAGGCGAAGTCTGAGATGGTGCAGGAGCTGGGGCTGCCGCTCGCTGCGTTCGGCGAAGAACCGCTGATCATAGGCTTCGCTAGACGATTCGCAACGTATAAGCGGGCGCTGCTTATCTTCAGCGACCTCGACCGACTTGCACGCATACTTGGCGACTCGCAGCGGCCGGTCTGTCTGATCTTCGCCGGCAAAGCGCATCCTGCGGATGAGCCTGGCAAAGATCTGATCCGGAGAATTGTAGAGCTGTCGCGGGAAGAACGGTTCAAAGGCCGCGTTCATATCGTGGAGAACTATGCGATGGATAAAGCGAAGAAGCTCGTTCAAGGCGTCGATGTGTGGCTTAATACACCTGTGAAGCCGATGGAAGCAAGCGGTACGAGCGGGCAAAAGGCTGCCATGAACGGCGTTCTCAACTGCAGCGTGCTCGACGGCTGGTGGGTAGAAGGCTACAACGGGCGCAATGGCTGGGCCATCGACGGGGTTACGGACGGCGACCAGACGAAGCAGGACAGCGAGACGCTGTACCGGCTGTTGGAAGAGGAAATTGTTCCGCTGTACTACAAACGGGGCGAACGCGCCATTCCGACGGAATGGGTGAACATGATGAAAGAGTCCATCGTCTCCCTCACCCCTGTCTATAACACCCATCGGATGGTAACCGATTATTGGAATCGAATCTATGTGCCTGCTACGGAGAGAGGACAACGATTCCGCGCCGACAACTTCGAGGTCGCATCAAGGGTAGGCGCCTACAAACGATTCATCCGCGACAACTGGTCTGCCGTTCATGTTAACAAAGTCGAGATTCTCGATAACCACAGCAGCCGTATCGGACTCAACAAGACAGCCTTTATCGCCAAGATCGATCTCGGTCCGATCTGGCACAAGGATGTCCGCGTGGAAGCGGTAGGCTCCGATGGCCGCCGCGGCATCTGGCGTGCGAAGATGGAGCTCGTGCAGCAGCTGTCGAAGGGACTGTACGTCTACGAGGGCGTCTCGCCTGAAATCCCGATCGACGTGTGGCGGTCGAATGTGAACGTGCGCGTTACGCCGATCAGTCCTGATTTTGCGAATGATTTCGAGATGGAACTCGCGGCTTGGGGGTAAAAGAAGCTGACACAGGCTGCCGAATTCATTCGGCAGCCTGTTGTTGTGACATGAGGAGAGCATCATCATCCCTTTCTTTGTGGTAAGGGATGATGATAGCTTACGACGCGACTCGTGCGTGAACAGGTCTTTACTTACAATTTAGGAATGGACGGGTTCTTTCGGTTGCTGCACAGGTTATAATAAATGTACTTTCTCGTCTAACTCAATCGATTGGAGTGTATCATTATGAAATCAATCGCTGTATTCTGCGGTTCCAGTGAAGAAGTCTCACCTATCTATAGACAAGCTGCAACGAAGATGGGACATGCGCTTGCCTCCAAACAAATTACGCTTGTATATGGTGGAGCCAAGGTAGGTCTGATGGGAGCAGTCGCTGATGCAGTACTTGCGCAAGGCGGGAAAGTCATCGGGATCCTCCCTCATTTCCTGCAAAGCCGCGAAATTGCCCATGAGGGTCTAACCGAGCTTATCATGGTCGATTCCATGCACGATCGTAAGGCTAAGATGGCCGAGATGTCTGACGGATTCATCGCAATGCCCGGCGGACCTGGAACGATGGAAGAATATTTTGAAATATTCACATGGGGACAGCTCGGGCTGCATCGCAAACCGTGCGGACTGCTCAATGTGAATCACTACTTCGATCCGCTGCTGGCTATGTTCGATACGATGGAACGCGAGCAGTTCATGCAGACCAAATATCGCCCGATGGTCATCACTGATGATACGCCAGAAGGAATTCTGGAGAAATTCTCGGCCTACTCGGCTCCCGCGGTCAAAACCTATCTGACTGGACAAAGGACGTAACTAAAGCTAAGAAGGAAACATAATAAGAGGCTGCCACTGAGTCATAAATCTCCGAATTTATAGATCAGTTTGACCGACAAGAGAACGCTTCCTATCCCCAGCAGACTCACAATCGCATACAGATAATCCATGTTCAAGGAGATGCCGAGCATGCTAAGAACAGTCGGGGACTGCATAAGCACAATCGCACAAATGACGGTCGGTATGACGGCTCTCCTCCAAATCCCAAACCAAAATAGCGGGATGAGTGACGCAAGCGTAATCACGATCGAGTGAATGACCATTCTTCCCGCATAGGCTGCAAAATCGGTCATTGACGGGACTCCGTCAATGATGTCGAACATCAAGTCCAGTACATACGTTGCGCTGCCGGCAAGGACAAACGATACGAGTGCGCAGATCATCGTTGCTAAAGCAATGAATAGTACCTTCGCCATCACGAGCCGCTGCCGGCTAAGCGGATATCCGAATGACAGCGCCATAGTCTTATTCTTGTATGGCTCTATAAACACATGATTGATTAGCGATGCGCCAAACAACAGACATCCTAACTGAATCGGAAGCATCAAGCCCATGGCAGCGTTGTAGCTATCACCGAATGCATTCACCGAGTCATCCTTAAAGACGACCCTGAGGAAGAAAAACGGCATAACCATCAGAATGACCCAATAAATGACCGCTTCACCGATCACCTTCCTCCGCTCCAGCTTCCGCCATTCAAGTTCGATTAGCTTAAACAACTTGATCTCCTCCTTGCATTTGATGATAGAAATAGTCCTCCAGCGTGCTCGCATGCTTCTGAATCTCCTCGATCTCGATGTCGTTCTCGACAAGCGTCTTGGAAATTTGTCCGATGGAGACGGCTGTATCATAGATTCGAATTCGTCGATCCTGTACGATCTTCATATTGTTAATATGCAGCTCGTGCTCGAGGAGATAAGCTGCTCGTTGCACATTCGAGGTTACGAGCTCCGTATAATCCGTCCGCATCTGCCGGACGTCCGCTAAGGTCACCTCGTCGATCAATTGTCCGTTCCGTATGACTCCGATTCGATCCGCCACCTGCTCGATTTCTCCTAAAATGTGACTGGAGAGAAGGAACGTAATGCCGTATTCCTTATTAAGCGTTCGAATCAAATCTCTCATATCTTTAATGCCGACCGGATCCAATCCGTTCGTAGGCTCATCTAATACGATCAGCTCCGGCTTCGTGATGATCGCCCTTGCGATGCCAAGTCGCTGCTTCATCCCAAGCGAGAAGTGCTTCACGATTTTGTCCTCAATCCCCCGCAGCTGAACCATCTCTAGCGCATGTTGTATCGCCTTTTTATCGTAATAGCCCAAATACTCGCAGTGAATCTGTAGATTCTCCATCGCGGTTAAGTGTTCGTAGAACAACGGATATTCGATAATGCTTCCTACGCGTTTCAGTCCATCCTTGGCGGCTTCGTTTAATTTCTTCCCGAACAACATGATTTCGCCGGCAGTCGGAATAATGAGCCCTGTAAGCATCTTCATGATGGTCGTTTTGCCTGCTCCGTTCGGCCCCAGCAGCCCGTAAATCTCACCTTTTCTCACCGTAAGATTGACATTGGATACGATCGCTCTGCCTTTGACGGTCTTTGCCAACTCGTAGGTTCGAATAATAGTTTGCATGCGGTTCAGCCTCCTTAAATCCCTTTCGTTTGCTTCTGATACCTCTATCATAATCAAGACATTTTTGTTTTTTCTTTCCCATTCCTTACATGTTCCTTAAGATGATCCAATGCAATTGCAGCACGAAGAGACGTCCGGCAGCAGCCGAACATCTCTTCAGCGATCTAGAACGTTATACGCCTAAACCGGCATGTAAAGGTCGTCTTCTGGAAGGGCACGCTGGTCAGACGGATCGACCCCTTCATCTCTTCGGCCAATCGTTTGCAAATGCTGAGCCCCAGTCCGCTGCCTTGAAACTGCGGGTTTCGCGCATCATCCAACGTATAGAGACGATCGAAGACACGCTCATTGTGCACCTCTGCGATGCCTTTGCCCCGATCCCATATATCTACTTCAACGAATTCCTCTTCCTCGCGAACCGTGACTCCCAATACGCCCCCGTCGCTGCCATATCGAATGCTGTTCGATATCAGATTGCTCAGTATGCGATGGAGCGCATGCTCATTGCCAAGGATATAGAAGGGAAGCTCTGGAATATCGAGCTCGACTTGAATGTTCCTTGAGGTGAGAAGATCGTATTGCTCCAGTACGCTTTGCCGACAAACCTCATTAAGCGATAGTTTGCTAAGCGGGAGCTGATAGTCATCGGACTCGAGTTTGACCAAGTCGAAGAACTGATTGAGCAGCGCAATCAGATTGTTCACTTTATCATTCAGCCGTTCAATAACAAGCTGCTCTTCATGCGTCGTCAGCGATCGGTCTTGCTTCAATCGCTCGACATAACCCAGAATGACCGTGAGCGGCGTCTTCAGGTCATGCGACATATTCGAAATCAATTTGCGTTGACTATCCTTCGCCCTCGCATAATCCGCAATAACCTTCTGATTGTAATCGAGCAGACGATTGACCTGTACAAGCAGCTCTTGCATCAAAGTGTGGCCGACGGGGACGAGCACTTTCTCTGCCGTTTCATGTTCGATGATGTCAGCAACTTTATCGTTTATTTCGCGGATATATTGATTCAGCTTCCTTCGACCATAGATCTGCCAGCTGATGATCACAGCCATTGCAGCAATAACAATTACGAGTACAACAATCATGGGCTACTCGCCCATCCGGTATCCGATGCCCCAAACCGTTCGAATGTATTGCGGGTTGGACGGATCCTGTTCGATTTTCTCCCGAAGTCTGCGGATATGGACATTAATGACATTCTCGTTCCCATAATAGTCCTCTTCCCAAATCAACTGATAAATCTGCTCCTTGGTGAACACTCTGCTGCGATGGGTCAGGAACAGCTTAAGAATATGAAATTCCTTGGAAGTGAGCTGTATGCTCTTCCCCTTCACGACCGCGGAGAAGGTGTGCAAATCGAGGTCGAGATCCAAGTAAGAGAGCGTCGGCGCTTCCTCAGGCTTGCTCTCTGCCTGCGCGTACTGCGTCGCCCTTCGAATTGCCGCTTGCACCCTTGCGGTTAACTCAATCATAGAGAACGGCTTGCTAAGATAATCATCCGCACCAAAGCCAAGTCCAAGCGCCTTGTCAAGATCGCTGCCCTTCGCAGAAATAATTAAGACGGGTACAATACTGGCCTCGCGGATTCGCTTCAACAGCTCCATTCCGCTAATCTTCGGCAGCATGAGATCAAGCAAAATCAAGTCAACCGTCTCCCTCTGGAAGAGGGCTAATACTTCCTCGCCATCATAAGCGGGGTATACAGCATAATTCTCTTGTTTCAGATGAGCTTGAATCAATTGGCTGATCTCAATATCATCCTCAGCAAGCAGAATTCGTTTGGTCATGGATTGGGATCCCTCCTAATGATGAAAGTTGCGTGGAAACAGGCAATCTCTACGTAACTGACATTCTTCATAGTACCAGCATATTCCTCTAAGGAGGGTAAAGAGGATCGCATACCCCCAGATTTATCTGAAGCAACCATCGGAAGCATAAATGCATATTTCGAGGGGAACAACAAAACGGATATTGGTTAAAATATGATTGATTGGTGGAATGCAACAGATGGTCAACGATCGATTATCCATCATACCGCTTGGCGGAGTTAATGAGATTGGCAAGAACATGTATGTCATACAGAGCGGGGACGATATCGTCGTTGTCGATTGCGGTTCGAAATTTCCTGACGAAAGCCTGCTCGGCATCGATGTCATTATTCCGGACATCTCTTATTTGATTGAGAATGCGAACCATGTACGAGGACTTGTCGTTACCCACGGTCATGAGGATCACATCGGGGGAATTCCCTATATCATCAAACAATTGAATATGCCGATCTATGCAACACGATTGACGCTCGGCTTGATCAAAGCGAAGCTGAAGGAGCATGGACTGCTGAGCACGGCTGAGCTGCATCAGATTGATGCTCAATCCGAGATCACGCTCGGCGAATTACCGCTCAGCTTCTTTAGCACGAACCATAGCATTCCGGATTGCTTGGGAGTTGTTTTCCATACGCCGCAAGGAACGGTCGTTCATACCGGGGATTTCAAATTCGATCTGACGCCGGTCAACAACCAATATGCCGATATTCACAAAATGGCCGAGATCGGCAAAAACGGCGTTCTCGCGCTATTATCCGAAAGCACGAACGCAGAACGTCCTGGCTTCACCCCTTCCGAACGGCTCGTCGGCGCCAATATTCTAGAAGCGTTCATGAATGGCAGCGGAATGATCTATATCACCACCTTCGCTTCCAACGTGCATCGATTGCAACAAATCATTGATGCCGCCGCCAAGACGGATCGCAAAATCGCCTTAGCTGGCAGAAGCATGGTGAACGTCGTCGATATCGCTACCAAATTAGGTTATCTGACGGTGTCCCAAACGATGGTCGTGAATGCCGATGAAGTGAACAAATACAAACGCGATGAAATCGTCGTACTTTGCACCGGCAGCCAGGGAGAGCCGATGGCTGCACTAGGGCGAATCGCCAGCGGCAATCATCGGCAGTTCGCTGTTTTTCCTGGCGATACCGTCATATTCGCCTCCTCGCCTATTCCAGGCAACGAGCGGAATGTCTCTCGAATCGTAGACAACCTGTTCGAGCGCAAGGCACGAGTGATATACGGGTCAGGCTCGAATACCGGCATGCATGTCTCTGGGCATGCATGCCAGGAAGAACTGAAATTGATGCTTACTTTGATGAAGCCGCGATATTTCATCCCCATCCATGGCGAATACCGCATGCTTTATCTGCATCAATTGTTAGCGGAATCCGTCGGCGTCGAGGCAAACAATATTTTCATCCTAAACAATGGTGATGTTGTCGATTTCGCAGGCTCGGAAGCCTTCCAAGAACGAAGCGTTCCGAATGGCGATACTTACGTAGATGGTCTTGGGATCGGCGATGTCGGGCATGTGGTCTTGCGCGACCGCAAAGTGTTGTCTGCAGACGGCATTCTCATTATCGTGATCACGTTCGGGAAAGCAGAGAACAAGATCATATCCGGACCGGATATAATCTCCCGCGGCTTCGTCCTAGTTAGAGAATCGGAAGGTTTGATGGACGAAGTTCATCGCATTACGCTGCAGGTTATGGAAGAGCATCAGGAGGAAACGAAGCATCATATACCATGGGGACTGTACAAGCAGGATCTGAAGGAAGCGGTCGGAAAGTTTCTGTATGCGAAGACGAAGAGAAGACCGATGATTCTGCCCATCATTATTCAGGTATAGCCTGATGGGAATGGGAACGCTTGGATATACTATTCAAGCCGAATAATGATAACCATCGGCATTCAGCAATGAAGGAAGGTGACTACCATGAGTTCAAGCAAAGGCCATCAAGGCGCCACTGGAATCGGACAGGCTGAGAAGCAGTTGAATCGTCAAGCGCAAGCAGCCGAGCAGATTCAAGGATTAAACGCTGTGGATCAAGAAGTGCTTGCTGCCAGCCAAGAGCATTCGTCTGTGCTGGATGATATCGTCGATTTGCATAACGAGTAATTGCATATTGCTGCAAGAGAATCCGCGGAGTCCCGCGGATTTTTGTATAAACAGACAAAGGGTGAAGAAGATGACAACAGCTAGCACCAATATGCCAGGAACGAGAATCTACAACCGTAATCTATGGTCGGGCGCTTTGTTCGGACTTGGCATGGTTGCTTTTATCGATGAGACTCTCTTCCATCAGCTGCTGCACTGGCATCATTTTTATGACAAATCTACAACAGGGCTAGGTCTGGTCTCGGATGGATTGTTCCATGCTTTCAGCTGGATCGCGACCATAGGAGGGCTATTCTTACTAGCTGATCTTCGAAGAAAGAACGCCCTCTCCATTCGCAGATGGCTGGGGGCCTCGCAGTTCGCTGGGGGTATGTTTCAACTTTACGATGGCACTATCCAGCACAAATGGATGAAGCTTCACCAAATTCGTTATGTCGACCATGTGTTTATTTATGACCTGATCTGGAATTTGGCCGCATGTCTCATGATCCTTATGGGCCTATTTCAGATCGTGAAGGCTCGCAATGGACAAGCTGGAAGGATCGCATAGCGTGAACATGCCCAGCTATCATCATGTTCACTTATCTGAAGGAACTCCGCTGCTGCCCGCACTTCCGTTCACGCTCGCGATCACCGCGTATATTATCGCTGTGATTGTTACAAGCAGGTATTACAAGCCTTGGCCAATTATTCGCACGGTTAGTTGGACAGTTGGTTCTCTCTTCGCCATGACTGGGGTAACCGGTCACCTATCCCAACGTGCCGCTGGCGATTTCCAAGCTCATATGATCAATCATTTGTTATTGGGAATGCTGGCGCCGCTGCTTATGGTGTTGGCTGCGCCAATGACGCTTGTGCTGAGGACGTTAAGCATTCCTTCTGCTAGACGCGTTTCCCAAGCTTTAAACAGCTGGCCTTTGCGCCGATTGACTCATCCTGCGGTGACGGCTTTCCTGCATATCGGCGGTTTGTGGCTCTTGTATACGACCAGCCTGTACACGCATCTGCACGACAGCAGCCTTCTCTACTTCATCGTTCATGCGCATATGATTGTGGCTGGCTATCTGTTCACAGCTTCCATCCTCTATATTGACCCGATCCGCCATCGCGTTTCATTCGTATACCGAGCAGCTGTGTTGGTCATTGCTTCCGCCTGCCATGGCATTCTATCCAAACATATCTATGCTCACCCACCGCATGGGGTAGCCTTAGAGCAGGCTGAAGCAGCCGGCATGCTGATGTATTACGGCGGCGACGTCATCGACATTGTTCTCGTGTTCATTCTATGCTGCCAGTGGTATCGAGCAACCAAACCTCGAAGAAGCCAGAACATCATCCATTACCCTGCACGTTAGGAGAACGATCATGGTTAACATACAAGAACTCACTATGAGCAAAGCAATGACGAATCCTACCTTGAGGCAAAATATGATGAATCGAGGAACGATGTTCTTGTACTGCGATTATGCCGGCTTCTCAACATCCAACGTTTACGGAGCAGCATGCTGTGCTGTATATAATCGAACGATCAACGTAACAGCTCAGAAACTGCCGTTGGAACAGGACAAAGGCTCGATCTACGGTGAAATGATGGCAATCGTGTTTAGTCTGGAAACACTGGCAGCAGCACTATCGGAACATCGACCGAAAATCGCCGTCATTTATACCGATTGCAGCCGTATTGCACGTTTATTAAGTCAAGACCGCTTCGCGCATTCACATGATGAACAAGGCAGGAATCACCTGTTAGCGACACTTGCCGGCATCAACCGAACGTTCCCCGACCTTGACGTTCAAATTAAGTACATAGGCAAACATAAAGCCAACAATGACTTACATAGACTGGCTCACAATGCGGCGAGGGAGGCTGCCATTACCTAGAGTCAGTGTACACGACAAGAAAAGCGTGCCCCCGTTAAACGGTTGAGCACGCTTCTTGTCCATTTGAATCGTTCATTACAATGCGGTTCCTGCCGGCTAACTTGGCTTGATAGAGCGCTCGATCCGCTTGTTCGATCAGATCTCTGCGCTTCAAGCCTGGGACAGCCGTCATTGTCGCGACTCCAATACTAACCGTTACGTGATCACTAACTTTGGATGCTGCATGAGGGATTCCGAGTGTCGTGACGAGCTGTTCAATTCTTTCCGCCAAGAGCAATGCCTCGTTGGCATTGGTTTGCGGCAGCAGGATAACGAACTCCTCGCCTCCGTAACGGGCAAATACATCATCCGGCCGCTTCATGAGCGTTTGTATGCTCGAAGCGATATTTCGAAGACAAGCATCTCCGCCTTGGTGACCATACGTATCGTTAAATCGCTTGAAATAATCGATATCGAACAAAATAACGGAGCACGGCGTCGCGTATTCAGCGGAATCGGTCCATTCTTGTTTAAGCATCTCTTCAAAATGTCTACGGTTGGAGATGCCGGTCAGCCCATCGATCGTGGACAGCTCTTTAAGCCAACGGTTCGTTTCTTGCAGCTGCTCCTCTTCCTCTTTGCGCTTGGATATGTCCTGAATATGAGCCAGCGCCACTAATTCCCCGTCGAATTGTACGCATGTCACGGACACCTCCGCAACAAATACATGTCCCTGCAGCGTTACAAAATGATTCTCATACGTTAGCCCAGAATATTCCCTGCTAAATATGGATTGGAACCGCGCTTTGCTTTCCTCCCGGAATGCAGGAGCGATGATATCGAACTTCTCGACGCCAACCAGTGAAGAATAGGAATCCGCTTCGAACAGTTCAACGGCCTTGTCATTGACGAACACGATTTTGCCATTCTCATCGATTAAGCAAATCGCATTGGGCGACAGCTCGAACATTTTACGATACTGCTCTTCACTCTCTTTAAGCGCTTGCTCCGTTTGCTTTCTCTTCGTAATGTCGTGCACCACGACCAGTATGGATGGCTTCCCCCGATATACGATCGGCGTTGACTGCACCATCCCATAGAACGTGGAGCCATCCAAGCGATGCAATAATATTTCGATCGGATCTGACGGGATCTGATTCTTTAAGATGCCATGTGCCCGTCTAACGACCAATGCCCGGAAGTCCGGGTCGACAAAGTCAATTAAGGACATCCCGAGGATTTCTTGAGGACTTGTCGCCCCAAACATACGCGCTCCGGAATCGTTCAGATACGCAACCTGTCCATCCGTGTAAACCGCGACCGAGTCCGGGAGCAGCTCAATGAGACGTCTGTAGCGTTCCTCGCTTTCCTTCAAGGCCAGTTCCGTTGCATAGCTCTCGGATATATCGCGGAGAATGTTGATGACCACGCGCTTCCCATTCAAATCGATAACTTTAGCATTCGCATCTACTGGAATAATTCGGCCATCTTTACTTTGCAGCTTGGTCGTGTAATGTACAAATCCCGTCTCGTCTAATTGCTGAAGAAGCAGCTTGTACCGCTCAATCAACAATGGATCTTGGACGCATAGATCGATCGGAGACATCGTATCCAGTTCTTGTCGCGTATATCCCAGCAAACGATAGACGAGTTCGTTCACTTCGATAAACGCCATTCGATCCCTATCAAATTCGTTAACTAAAAACATATCGACTGCGTGCTCGACTAATGCACGGTATTTGCTTTCCGATTCGATAAGAAGCAGCTCGGATTCTCTCTTGCGTTGGTATGCTTTGCCGGCGCAAATGATAAAAGGCAAAGACACAATAATCACAACAATCGCTGCGATGATGATCGTCTGATGATGCATATGACTTACACTCCTTATGCAAGGTCACGAGGTGTATTCAATTCATTTAATTTTTTAACCTTTTCTCCTACTTTTATCAGTCTCAGCATACTTAATGGGATGTTTGCCTATCTTTATCATAATCAAGACAACAAACCTAATTGTCAATAAGGAAAAATGACTATCAGCGAAACTCCTTCAAACAAAAACCAGCCATTCGAAAGACATGGCTGGTTCATTGTTGTCTATTGCTTCTCCAGCTCCGTAATATCCCCAAAGTAAGGATACACATACGGATCTTTCGGCGCATGAATCGGGGTCACTTTACGCGCGTTTAATACAAGGATCTCATTGCCCCTATATTCGGTAACCTCTAATTCGCCGGTTAACGTAATCCAAGTATCCTCGTTGAAATCGGCCGCCTTGCTCCACTGCGCCATCAAACCATACGGTTCAGCATCCGCTGTGCAGCATGACATTGCCATACGAGAGACGACGAATTGATCGCTCGCCATATCATTTTCTCGATAGACAAAGCCACTGATCGCAACGGTTGCGCCAATAAAGTTATCTCGGTAAATATCGAGCGCTGTAATATAATCCAAGAACCCTTCTTCCTTGACGGTAATGACCTTCTTGCCGTAAAGCAGTTTACCAAGATCCGCGAAGTCCTTCGAGAATTCATCATACGGAAACAACCGATCAAGCTCCGATGAAGCAGATGGCTCGGAAACAGGCAGGACCGCTCCGGTTTGCACAGACTCCGACTTGGGCAAGATAGACCCGCTTCCGCCTGACTCTACCGATGCCGCCGTCTCTGTATTGCCAGGCAATCGAGCGTTCTGCACCGTCAGCTTCATTCCCTTGACCGCTGCTGCATCGCTTCCCATTATCCGATCAGGAAATGCAAAACCAAGCATCAGCGGCAGCAGAAACAAACCATAGATAACGATATTTCTTGATAAGGAACGAGTCGGCTCATGTGCGCATTCACAGTCAGAGCCATGATGTTTATGATCAGAGCCTTGCAGGGCCAGGTAAAGATAATAGGCAGCCAGCAGAAACATCGCAACAGCCGAATATTTGATATAAGGCGTCATTCGCGGAGCAATGTAGTATTGCAGCCTATCAATCTTCACCAAATGAACGACATAGAACGAGAAGCCCGCTAGTATCACAGCTCGAAGAAGATGATGCACCGTTAGGTGACGATGTTCAACCATCCAATATTACCTCCATTCGATTCTGTACGGCGCAAGCTAGCATCTACCAGATAAGCGTCTCTACGAGCCATGATCCGATAGGTACAAGGATTGCGATCAACGCGATAATAAGCACAACAAACCTTGCCCTGAATACAGAGAGCAGCATCAACGTTCCTTTCATATCAATCATCGGCCCGAATACCATAAACGTTAAAAGCGAACTGGCAGAGAACGTGCCTAGGAACGAGGAAGCGACAAATGCGTCAGAGGTGGAACATAACGACAGGAAATAAGCAAAGCTCATCATAAAGAGATGGGAGGCATACTCTCCTTGACCAATTGCGAGCAGTTCGGAGCGTGGGACCAAGGATTGGAGAAGCGCAGCTAGAATGGAACCGACAATCACATATTTGCCCATATCAAAAAATTCGCTGCCCGCATGCCGCATCGCTTCGCCCCATTTGTCGCCTCTTACCGTCACCTTAAGTACATTCAACGTTGATGGAGTAGGCATATGCGCCAGTGCATTCTTGATCGGATTGCGCTTGATGAAGAAATAGACAATGAATCCAATTGCGACAGCAACAGCGACGGCTAGTCCCATGCGAGCATATACGATCTCCTGCCTGCTCCGAAAAGCAACATAGGTAGCAGAATAAACGACTGGGTTGACGACCGGACCCGCGAGCATGAATACAACCCCCGCATAGAGCGGCATACCCTTGGCCATCAGCCTTCTAACGATCGGGATAAGACCGCATTCACACACTGGAAACAAGATTCCTAACATGCTGGCGATCAAGATGCCAAGCACTGGATTGCTCGGAATGAAGCGGCGAATCCATGCCTCCGGGATAAACACATGCATCAATGAGGACACGGCCACGCCAAGCAGCAGGAATGGCAAAGTCTCCAGAATAATGCTGATCAGCATCGTTCTGAACGTACTCCACCGAGCGGAATTGACCAATAGATCCGTACTCAACCATTCAGGATGGAGTGCAATGGCCACAATTAGGGCAATGACAGCGATATAAGTAAATTCCGGCTTCCAGCGTAATGTTGCGTTCTGGTTCAAGCACGCCCCTCCTAATCGTAATGATTACGTAGTACAATTATAGAAATAATGCTAGCGAATGACAATTATCTTTTTCGTAATTATTTCGATTAGATACGACAAGGAAATCCATAGATACATATGGAGCAACCTGAGAATCATATAGCCGCTAGCTTTTTGCGTCGCATTAGAACCTATCTTGTCGTTCGAAAAAATAAAAAAACAACACCGCAGACGACTGCGGTGTTGTTCATTTGTGACCGTCTTATTCGCGCTCATCCCGTTCAAGAAACAAGGTTGAGTTAATGACCAGGTCTTGATCCGGATGTGTTCGTCCTGCAATCCGCCACCGCTGCTCACTCAACTGCGTCTCATCAATCGCTTCATACATCATCTGCTTCATTCCCTCTGCTGTGCGAACAGCAACCAGAGGATTGGATGACGTTCGTTGAATCTGTTCAAGCACCTCTTGTTTGTTGTGAACAAGACTGGCCATGAAGATATGACGGTACGGGCTGTAATCGAAATCCGATCCGTTCACGAGGACGACCGACACTTTATCGCCAAGACCTAAGTGAGCAAGTAAAGAACAGGATGCCTCATACGCTGCCTCGTTCATTTCTACGCAGATAACTTCTACCTCGCCGAACAGGTGCAGAATGATCGGACTGATCGGCATCGGGCCGCTGCCAACGAATACAATAGGCGGCTCATCTACTTGGCCTTTCTCTCGAATGTATGTACGAAGGATGGACAGCTCCTTACCCACTAGCGCCACATAGATATGCCAGTTAGGAAGACTTGTTACGATATCCATTATTGAACCCTCGGATTTGCACATATCCTGTGCATCCTTTAACTCTGCTAGAAACTCGGCTTCTGACAATTTATCCTGCAAGCTTCGTTGGTGGAGCCGGATATATTCATGATTAAGAACGGCTTGTGCCTCTTCAGGCGAGTAACTTAATCGCAGCAGGCGTGACAGATGACTTATCATCAGCGTAACGGCTGAATTAGATGGAGATAAATCGAATTCCCTCTGAAGAAGATCGTTTAACTCTCGTATAAAAGCAATAAATCCAGCTATTCGATCACTGGATGCTTCGCCTGCATCTATCGTTGAACCCGTTGAATTAGCTTCCATTCTCCAATCCCTCCTCCACCGTGCATCCCATGGCCTGCTACCTAATATATTCACGTCGCTATAGAGATAGACGAGTATCGGAACCGGACGCAGCTGAAGGGCGGCAACCCGGAATGGGTTTGCCGCCCTTCATGTCGTAAAGCATTACTTCGCACTCTGTTTCTCTGCGATCGCATTGCCTGCTTTGGATATTTCATTATACGCATCTTCGATCGATTTCTGGCCGAACATAACGGCATCCATCGTTTTCTTGTAGTTGTCCACCCACTCCGTCCAGCCTGCTGCAGCCGGATAGAACGGCAGCGCCTTATCCTTCGCCGTAGCGTACAATTTGTTGCCCAATATATCCTTCGGCTGCAAGTTAGGCTCAAGCGCCTTGTAGATGGCGTCATTGATCGGAATGCCGAAGTTCATGCCATACGTTTGGCCGGCTTGCGTCTCCGTCACGAACCATTTGATGAAAGCCTTCGCCTCATCCTTATGCTTGGAGTCGGTGCTGACGCTCAGGAAGATGGTCGGCTGCGCCCATCCGCCGCCTTCTGGCCCCACCGGAATGTTGACGACGTCCACTTTCCCCGGCATTAACTGCTCAAGCGCGCCCACCGAACCGACCGTTGCGCCCCGCGTCATCACATTGCCGCTTGCCATCGGGTCCGCTTGCGGGTCGTTCTCCTTGAACGAGCTGACCATGTCCGCGGGAGGAACGATTTTCTTCTCGCGGAATTCGGCGTAGATGCCATAGAACTTCGTGAACAGCTCTTTGTCCAGATTGAACTTCGTGCCATTCTCTTGGATAATCGGTCCTTTGCCGTTCGACGTCTGATAATATTGGTAGAAGTCCCACGTATCCGAATCGCTGATCGGATAGACGCCGTCCGCAAGCTTGGCGCGCGCATTTCTCGCAAAGTCGAAGAATTCATCCCAAGTCCAGTCTTTCTTCGGCAGCTCGATGCCGGCAGCAGCGAGCGCTTCCTTATTAAACGCTATCCCTTGCGCGTTACGGCTGATCGGAATGCCGTACAGCTTGCCGTCTATCTTTAAGTTCTCCAACGTTTTATCGTCGATGACGCCGGAGAGATCCATGCTGGATAGATCCTCGAGCGTGCCTCTTGTCGCATACTCTTGAATGTACGCACCGTCCATATGAAGGACATCCGGCATCGAATGGGAAGCGGCCAGCGTCGGAAGCTTCTTCCAGTAATCATCCCATGCCATGTATTCAGGCGAGAAGGTGATCGATGGATTGAGGCCTGTATACACCTCTTGTGTCTTCAGCATCGCTTGATGCCTCGTATCCGGTCCTTGCCACATGATCTTCAGCTTCACAGAGCCGTCATCCTTCGACGAACCTCCGCTCCCGCAAGCCGTCAATGCTAACATTGCGCCAACTGTCAATAACGCCATTCCTTTGGACAATACTTTGTTCTCCATTCTCTTTTCCCCTTTACGCTGTATTGAGACGCGGGATCTGCCATGCAGCTA
The DNA here is from genome assembly GCF_033239625.1 of Paenibacillus sp. CCS19. Classification (NCBI taxonomy): domain Bacteria; kingdom Bacillati; phylum Bacillota; class Bacilli; order Caryophanales; family Paenibacillaceae; genus Paenibacillus; species Paenibacillus sp. CCS19. The sequence goes on along the minus strand of NZ_BTCK01000012.1, from coordinate 35,927 downwards.
TCCCTTTAAGCCCGTCGTTGCGATGCCTTCGACGAAATGCTTCTGCGCGACGAGAAACAAAATGGTGGACGGCACAACCGAAAGCAGTGACATCGCGAGCAGCCTGCCCCATTGGATTTCGAACTGATCCACGTACATACGCAATGCAAGGCTGACCGTAAATTTGCTGACCGAGTTCAAATACAGCACTTGCGCGAAGAAATCGTCCCAGCTCCATAAGAATGTGAAGATCGCCACCGTCACCAATGCAGGCTTGATCAGGGGGAGAACGATTCGGTAGAAAATGCTGTATACCGTCGCACCGTCGATCTTGGCCGCTTCATCGAGCTCCCGCGGGATGCCTCTTATGAATTGGACAAGCAGGAAGATGAAGAATGCGCCGCCGCCGAAGAAATGCGGCAGAATAAGCGGAATGTAGCTGTCCATCAGATGCAGCTTATTGTAGAGAATATACTGCGGAACGATCGTCACCTGCCCCGGCAGCATCATCGTGAGCAACAGAATCGAGAATAACACGCCGCGGAACTTGAAGTTCAGTCGGGCAAATCCGTATGCGACGATCGCACTTGTAAGTACGCCGCCCAGCACGTTCCAGAACTCCATCATGAGCGTATTGCCGAAGAACCGGGCAAACGTGAATTCAGGCGAAAACTGCCAACCCTTCGTGTAATTCTCCCAGATCGGCTTGGAAGGCCAGATGGAAGGCGAGCTCATCTCGGCCGTCGTTTTGAGCGAAGCGCCAATCCACCAGATGACCGGGTACAGCATGAGGAGGGAGAACGCGATCAACAGCAGATGGCTGGTGACGGGACTCTTCTTCAGCGATTTGATCACTTCGACTTCCCTCCATCCGTTTCGTAGAATACCCAGTATCGCGATACTAGGAAGTTAATAGCGGTCATGAGCGCTACGATAACTAGCAGAATCCAAGCAAGCGCGGATGCGTATCCCATCTGATAATGCTTAAACGCCTTATCGTAGAGGAACAGGGCGTACATATAAGTTGAGTTGATCGGTCCACCTTGCGTAATGATGAATGCCGAGGTGAACATTTGGAAGGAACCGATAATGCCGAGCACTAAGTTGAAGAACATGACGGGCGACAGCATCGGCAGCGTGATGTGGAAGAACTTCCGTATTCCCGTAGCGCCGTCGACCGACGCCGATTCGTACAATTCGCCCGGAATCTGCTTCAGACCAGCCAGGAAGATGACCATCGTAGAACCGAATTGCCACGTATTAAGCAGAATCAATGTTCCGAGAGAAGTGTGCGGATTCGTGATCCAACCGACGCCCTCGATGCCGAACCAGGCCAGCACATGATTGAAATACCCGTTCAGGTTGAACATATTGCGCCATAGCGCGGATACGGCAATGCTCCCGCCAATGAGAGAAGGAAAATAAATCGCCGTTCGATAGAAGTTCATGCCCTTCACATTCTTGTTCAACATGATCGCGACCATCAAGGAGAAGAACAGCTTAAGCGGGACAGAGAACAATACGAATATAAAGGTGACCTTCAGCGACGTTGTAAAATCGGTATCGTTCGTGAAGATGTTGGTGTAGTTATCCATTCCCGTCCAGGTCGGAGCTTCGAGCAGCGAATACTCGGTAAAGGACAAATAAAACGATTGGAGGATCGGCCACACCGTCAGCAGCAAGAAACCGATCAGCCATGGCGATATGAATATGTAGCCTGCCAGATTATCGTTTGAGCCTTTGAGCTTCTTCTTCGTCAGGCGCAGCTTTGCTGACGCCTGCTTATTCACCACCGCTTCAGCATTCATCTCACGTTCATCCCCCCTCACAGATTGTATAGAGCTAATCTTATTGAAATCGCTTACACATGAACATGCGATAGAATTATGAAATGGTTTGTTTTTTTACGCTCTTGCCGGACTTGCGATAGAGCCTATCTTGGACAAAAAAAGCTATGCAGCCGCAGTCTGCATAGCTTCTTCATCTATTCTATTGGACGGCTATTCCGTCTTGGATCCCGGCCGAAGACTTCCTCCGTTCCGCAGCGGCAGCCTCCATCAAGCCTTTAATATAACCGACGCCATAAAGCCGTCCAAGCGTTTCATACCCGGGGTTCGTATTGTCTTCCCCTTCCATTGTCGGTACATGATCGGGCCTCGCCGGACCGTCGAATCCGACCTCATAATACACCTTCATCGCCTCGTACATATCGGTCTGGCCGTCATCATGGAACGTCTCGTGGAACTTGTCCGGCGTTCCGACAACATCGCGGAAATGGACGAAGAACAGCTTGTCCTGCTTCGCAAAATGGCGAATGACATCCGGAATATGCTCGCCTGCAGTCGCAAGCGTGCCTTGGCATAACGTAATGCCGCTGTATTCGCTCGGCACGAGATCGATCGCGCGCTGCAGCGCCTCTGCATTACGCAGAATGCGCGATACGCCGCGAATCGGACTTATCGGTGGATCGTCCGGATGCAGCGCCAGCTTCACCTTCGCTTTCTCGGCAATCGGAACAATTCTCTCCAAGTAATATTGCAGATTGTCCCATAACTGATCTTCGGTCACGATGCCCGCTTCCGTAAGCGGCGCGTTCTGCATCAAGGAATGGTCGTAGCTGGACACCAGGGCTCCGCCGCGGGTACGCGTCGTCGTTGATGTACGGAACCAATTGAATTGCGCCATGAAGTTGTAACATAAGACGGGAATGCCGAGCGCGCCCATATTCGTTATGAGCTGCCCCATCCATTCGATTTCTTCATCGCGGCCCGGCAGTCCGAGCTTTATCTTATTCGTCGGCGGCGCCGATTCGATGACAAGCAGCTCGATGCCATGATTCTCGAAGCGCTGCTTCATGTGGAGCAGGTTCATATAATCCCAAGGACGCAGGCCGTTCTCTTCCCTCGCCAGCGGACCTACGGCGTAATCGACGCCCATCTGCTTGGCGAGATGCCACAATTGGTTCGGATGAGACGTGAAGAATTCGGCTAGTTTCATGACTAGACACACTCCTTTATATTCGTAAATAACCCCCATTGCGATCGTGTTGATCGTTAGTTCGCGTCACGGAATCCGCTTGGCGATAAACCTACCATCTTCTTGAATATTTGACTGAAGTAGCGAGAGTCATTATAACCGACGCGTTCGGCGACTTCATAGTTCTTCAGATGCGTTTGCTTGAGCAGTTTCTTGGCGTTGGAAATTCGGATGCGGGTCAGATGCTCGATAAACGTGATGCCCATCTTCGATTTGAATAAGGTGCTTAAGTAGGCGGGTGTAATAAAGACTTTATCGGCCACGTAATGCAGCGAAGCCCGATCGAACTCTTCTTCCATTAATGTAATGGCTTTCTTAATCAATTTGTGATCGAGGCAGTCCGAGGAGTAAGTTGTGCCCCCCATTCCCTTCAGCGCCTGACTCACCGCCTCTTGCAGTTCTTCCAGCGTGTACAGCTGCATAAGCGCCGTAATATCGGGCGTACTGCATAGATGCGGCTGACCATGTGCGGATTTGATTCGGAGCTGCAGGCTGACCAGAAGCTGAAGCGTCACGTCAACGACTTTATTGACCGGCAGCGGACCATTCCGAGTTAATGACGCATAGAAGCGTTCCACCGCTTTACGGATTGTTCCGTATTCGGTAATCGAGTCGCTGGTCAAGAGATGCAGGAGTTCATCTTCCATAACCGATGGATATTCGGCGTCGCTTGCGTACTCCGTCATGCTGCTGAAATAGATGGGCTGTGAGTCGTTCTGATAGAATCGGTGTTTCACTGCGAGGACGGCTTGCTCGTAACCGTGATGCAGATCGGATAGATGCGGATAGGGATTGCTAATGCCTACCGAGATCAATGGAGGGTTGGCGCTATGTTCTTGGCTGATGATGCTGCTGTGCAAAGCTGTTATGGAATCACGATCGTCCCATGAGAAAATGATTCCGACATGACCCTTGTCATCCGGAAGGATGGCGGTATTCCGTGGCTTATAACGGTTGATAACGGCATACAGCTCGTCGACTGCATGTCTTCGGGACCATAAGTCCCCCTCTGCGGTATGCACGCTGAACAGAGCCAGAGTCGGGTAAACATAACAAGAATGAAGCCCGTTCTCTTCTAAGCTCAACTTCATATCTCTGGCGGCAAAGCTTCTGCCGGGGAGCAGATCGTTCAGCGACCGGGCACGACTCATTACCCCTTGCATCATAATCGGCACTCCTCTCTTGTGAAAGGATGAATAACGAATGACGGCTCCCGTGCTATTCTCCGGTGTAATTTTTATAGAAATCCAATCCCCTGATCAGATTCTCTTCCGTACGATCGACGTCGCCTGATTTGATGAGATCCAGTATTACGGAGTGGGAGTCAGGAATCGAGTAGCCTTGGTGATCCTGGTTCGTTACCGAAATGAAACGCATAATTTTTGTTTTGATCCGATTCCAAATGTCATAGAGCAGCGCATTCCCACTACGCAGATAGAAGTAGCCGTGAAAGAGCATATCCAATTCGACCAATCGGTACGGATCCTCTTGATCAATCGCTTCCCGCATGCCGGCAATGACACTCTCTAGATAAGCAATATCCTTATCCTCCAGCACCTTCATCGTTGCGCGGAGCGCGCTTCCCTCGACCAATTGCCTCAGCTCGTAGATATCTCGTATCTCCTGAGCGGTTATCTCGGAAACAGCCGATCCTTTATTCATCTTGCCGACTATGAGCCCTTCCTGCTTCAACCTCTCGAGCGCTTCTCTGACGGGAGCCTGGCTGACACTGAATTGTTTGGCGATATCAAGCACGATCATGCGGTGTCCGGGCAGCAGTTCGCCCTTCATAATCTGCCTCTTTAAGGTGATATAGACATGCTCGCTAAGAGAGATTGGAGTATGAGCTGAACTTGCTGTTTCGATGGACACAAGCTCTCACCACCTTGTGAATTGGAATTTATATGGATTATCGATAATCGATAATTCGATGCTAGTCGCTCCGAAAGGGAAAGTCAAGATGAAAATTAATCGCTTTCATTTCATCCCATCGATCGTTAAAAAACAAACAAAATCATAATTTTACGGCATCGCTTTTCGCTTCAGTCGCTCGGTAAGATGGTCATGTAACGTGAATCGCATACCGAATGGAATCGATGATTCATGAGGGAGGTGTACACGGTTTGCCCAGGAAAGTAGTCTTCATCGCAGATGCCGATAGTTGGTCCGGAGAGAGCCTTGTCACACGTTTCAGCCAGGGTGACTGGGATCTCATTCTGAATAGCGCGCAAGACGAGCAAGAGTGGCAAGACGTCATTCAGTTCTGCAGAGCCGCAGGCGCTAAGGTTCTCATTACCCATGTCGATCTATGCAGCAGCCGCGACTTAACGACTATGCTGGATCAAGCCGAGCAGCTGCTTGGACCAATCGACGTCGTCATTCATAATTCCAGTTTGATTAAGCCCACTCGCGTCGAAAGCTGCATGGAATCGGAATTTGTCGAGATTATGCAGCGAAATACCAAATCCGCCTTCCTGTGCACCCAGACATTCGGCAGGAAGATGTCAGCTAGAAGAAGCGGCAGCTTCATCTTCGTCAGCTCTATTCATAACGAGAAGCCGACGGGATCGTCCTTCGCTTATAGCGCCTCGCAAGGTGCATTGAAGATGCTCGCTCATGAGGCAGCTTTGTTTCTCGGCCGATCGGGCGTCCGCGTCAATGTGATCGAGATGGGTCCTGTCGAAGGTTCGGACACTTCTTTTCCAAGTGATATCTCGGGACTTTATAACGATTATCGGTACAAGATTCCCGGCACGAGGCTCGGAACGGCTAACGATCTAGGCGATCTTGCCTTCTTCCTGGCCGGGGAAGAATCGGGCTATCTCAACGGAGCAGACATTCGACTGGATGGCGGCTTCATCTTGCATTATATGGATCATCGCATGAACAAGCCCGTCGAGGGGGAGACGCGATCGCAATGAGTCACAGCCTGATAGGTAAATCAGCACTGGTCACCGGCGCGGGAACAGGTATCGGCAAAGGCATAGCCATCGAGCTTGCAGGACGCGGCGCGAAGGTTGCCGTTCACTATAATTCCAGCGATGAAGGAGCTCGTGACACGCAGCAGCGCATTGAAGAGTTCGGCGGCCAGTGCATGATCGTACAAGCCGACGTTGCCGATCGAGAGCAAATCATCCGCATGGTTGATGCGACTGTTGCTCAACTTGGCGGCATCGACATCCTGGTCAACAATGCAGCGCTGCAGCTCAACATCCAGTGGTTCGAATATACCGAAGAACAATACGACCGCGTCATGAACATCAACCTGAAGGGATACTGGCAATGCATGCAGGCGGTCATCCCTTATATGAAAGAACGGAATTCCGGCCGGATCATTAACATCTCCTCCGTCCATGGCAAACGGCCTACCGATTTCGACGTGGTCTACTGCATGTCGAAGGGCGGCATCAAAATGCTCGGCAGAGAAAGCGCCATCGAGCTCGCGCGATATGGCATCACGGTCAATACGATCGCGCCCGGCGCAGTCGATGTCGGCAAGTTCAAGACTTCTCATCGTGAGCCCAATCGTCTCAAATTCCCGCTTGGACGGGTCGGACTGCCTTCGGACGTCGCGTCTCTGGCCTGCTACATCGCCTCGGATGAAACCTCGTTCATGACAGGCTCCACCATCCGTCTGGACGGTGCGGGCATGTTGATATAACCCCTTTTGATTAATACCAATATCCCGTAGAGGAGCTATGCCCGTGACTCAAGTCGAAAACTATGAAAGCACGCTAGCCTACGTCAACACGAACTCCAAACCATCGGACCTTCGCATTACCGACATTCGTTTCGCCGATATTGCAGGCGCTCCCATGCACTGCAGCTTGATCAAAGTGTACACGAATCAAGGCATCGTCGGTTTCGGCGAGGTGCGCGATGGCGCCGACAAACAGTTTGCCCTCCAACTCAAAAGCAGGCTGCTCGGCGAAAATCCGTGCAATATCGACAAGCTGTTCCGCAGAATCAAGCAATTCGGCGGACATTCCCGGCAAGGCGGCGGCGTGAGCGGCATTGAGATCGCCCTATGGGATATTGCCGGCAAAGCCTATGGCATGCCGATCTATCAAATGCTCGGCGGCAAATTTCGCGATCGGATCCGTATGTATTGCGACACTGACGTCGATGGCAAAGATACGGGGACTGCGATGGGCGTTGCTTTGCAGAAAAGGATGGAGAAAGGCTTCACCTTCCTCAAAATGGATCTGGGCATCAATCAAATTATTCATGAGCCTGGAACGTTAAGTGCTCCCCTTGGCTTCCTGGAAGAAATGAAAGCGTTGTCCAAGGCTTGGCATTCCCGCAAGCATTCGAATCTATCGGAGCAAGAGCTGCGGGAGATTCGCAACCGCCATTACGATATCTATAACATCGCCCATCCGTTCACGGGCATTCATGTGACGGAGAAAGGTCTCGACATGCTGGAGCAATATGTCGCGGACGTTCGCGCGGTCATTGGCTATGAGGTCCCTCTCGCGGTCGACCATTTTGGACATATCGGCTTGCAGGATTGCATCAAGCTGGGCCGCCGCATCGACAAATACAATCTGGCATGGATGGAAGACATGATTCCGTGGCAGTACACGAAGCAATACGCCCAGCTCGCAAGCAGCGTAACGACGCCAATCTGTACGGGTGAGGATATCTATCTCAAGGAGAACTTCAAGCCGCTCTTGGAATCCGGCGGCGTATCCGTCATCCATCCCGATGTACTGACGACCGGCGGCATTCTGGAGACGAAGAAAATCGGCGATATGGCTCAGGAATACGGCGTCGCGATGGCCATTCATATGGCGGAAAGCCCGATCGCCTGTCTGGCAGCGGTACATGCAGCAGCCGCTACGGAGAACTTCTTGGCGCTCGAATACCATTCCGTCGATGTCGAGTGGTGGGACGATCTGATCGTCAGCAAGCTGCCGAAGCCGCTTGTTCAGAACGGATTCATTCACGTGCCTGATGCGCCAGGCCTTGGCATTGAAGAGCTTAACGACGAAGTGATCGCGCAGCATCTGCACCCGCAAATCCCGGGGGTGTGGCTCCCTACTGACGAGCATAACGACTATTGGTCCAATGACCGGCTGTGGAGTTAAGAGCGGCAGAGGCAAGCAAGATTACTACTACTATAAAGCGAGGTGTCCATTATGAAGTTTAATAATGCGGAAGATACGGTCCAGCTGTCACCACTATGGCAAGGCGAGCGTTTCCCGGACGGCCGTCCCAAGGTGCCATCCAGCGTACTCGCACGCTTAGGCAGAATCACGCTGGAGGAAGCATGGGGACCGCTCTGGTCCAGAGGCTATCACTATCAATTCGAGGGCGATTTCAAGATCATTCATCCGAACAAAGTGATGGTCGGCCGCGCGGTTACGGCTGTCATGGTGCCGAAGCGCCCGGATCTGCATGAAACGCTGCTCGATTACGGTCATGAGCAAGAGGGTCGCAGAGGCTTCTTCAACCAATGGGTGATCGATTCGCTGGAGGAAGAGGACGTCGTCGTCATCGATATGTTCGATAAAATCTATCAAGGCACCTACGTTGGCGGCAACCTGTCCACTGCAATATCGACCCGTACGAAGACTGGCGGAGCCGTTATCTGGGGCGGCATTCGGGATAATCAGCAAATTGCGCAAATTGAAAATATTAACGTGTACTATCGCGGCAGCGACCCGACGGCGATCGGCGACGTTACGATGGTCGGCATGAACGTGCCCGCCCGCATCGGCCGAGCCATCTGCCTCCCAGGCGATGTCGTGCTTGGCACGCCGGCAGGCGTTATCTTCATCCCCGCCCACTTGGCGGAACTGACGGCGACCCATGCCGAGAAATCGCAGGTTCGCGACGTATTCGGTTTCGCCCGCTTGAACAGCCAGACATATACGACGGCGCAGATTGATGCGTCATGGACGACAGCCATGTGGCAGGACTTCATGCAATGGTTCGATGCCGACAACGCTGCCGCTCCTTACCGGCATCTGACTTGGGAGCATGAGCTGGAAGAAGCGCGCCGCAACGAAAGCAACGGTCCATCCAGCGATGTAAGATTGTGAGAATGGAAGAAAACCTTTATCGATTCCTGTACAGGAAAATATCGGAAGCTGTGGTTGCCAGCCTATCATTCAGATGATATAAAAGATTTGAATGCTATAAAGTGGTAAAAGGAGCTGCAACGATGGACAAAGCGACATTAGGCCGTACAGGATTACAAGTCACTAAACTGAGTTACGGCGCCATGGAAATTCGCGGCCCGCGCGTATGGAGCGGAAGACCGCTCGAAGATGCCGACGCGGATCGCATCTTGAATGCCGTGCTCGACTCAGGCATCAACCTGATCGACACCTCTTACGATTACGGCCGAAGCGAGGAATTGATTGGCCGCTTCATCAGCCACCGTCGGGACGAATTCATTCTGGCGACGAAGTGCGGATGCTGCGTCACCGACCGCGGCAATCATGACGAGACGTCACATATTTGGACACGCGATAACTTGCTTCATAATATCGACACGAGCTTGCAGCGTCTGAAGACTGACTACATCGACGTCTGGCAGCTGCATGGACCTACACCGCAGCAAGCCGAAGAAGGCGCGCTGGTCGACGTGCTGAAGGAAGTCCAAGCAACCGGCAAAGTGCGATACATCGGCGTATCCTCGTACCTTCCGAACCTTCCACCGTTCGTGGACTGGGGAACGTTCGATACGTTCCAGCTCCCCTACTCCGCTATCGAGCGCGAGCATGAGGATTGGATAACGAAGGCGGCAGGCACCGGAGCCGGTATCATCGTTCGCGGCGGCGTTGGACAAGGCGAGCCGGGCATCGGCCGCGGCTCGGAGGATCGTTGGAGCGCATGGGAGCTAGCGAAGCTGGACGATCTGCTAGAGCATGGCGAGCAGCGCACCGGATTCCTGCTGCGCTTCACCTTGTCCCACCCATCCATGACGACGACGATCGTCGGCACGAAGAATCCCGTCCACTTGGCGGAGAATCTCCGTTATGCGGAGCTGGGCCCGCTTCCGAATGATGTGTATGAGGAAGCGAAGAAGCGTCTGGATGCGATTGGGCGGACGCCGGTCGGGATTTAGAGTCCACTCAAAGCTTGAAACTGCTCTTACTAGAGCTAGTTTCAAGCTTCTTTTTTCGAAAGAGCATAGAAGCTTATCTTCGCAATCAACTACGCCATTGCTGCCGCACAGCCTCTACTGCAGCCAAAGCAACAGTATCCTGCAAAATATCGCCGGGCTTATTCCCCTTGCCAATTATGTACCCCGCATAGGCCGTTCCGGTGTACTCGAATATATACTGGAACTGCTGGATTAGCGGTATTCCTTTAAGATGAGGTTCATCGTCGCCGACAGCCAGCACCCAAGCGGACTTTGCAGCCAAGGCAGCAAGAAATGGCTCCTTATTCTCACGCAGCGACTGCGACCACCGATCGATGAACGTCTTCATCAGACCTGAAGGCCCATACCAATAGATCGGCGACGTGAATACGAGCACGTCTTGAGCCAATACCCGCTCCAGAACGGTACGGTAGTCATCGTCCGGATACGGCCTCTTCTCGGAATGACGATAGTCGACAATCGGCTCGATCCTATAGTCTGCCAAATAAATATGATCCGACTCGAACCCCTCTACAAGCAAACGGGCCAATTGATCCGTGTTACCGCTCTTGCGGGAGCTTCCGTGTATAACTGCAATCCCCATTTTATCGCCACCTTCAGATTAAATAAAAAAGAGACATCCAATCTGTCGAAAGATTAGAAGTCTCCGGTGTTCCGGTCAACTTGCGAAGCCAAGATCGCTCACATATGATAGTATCACAATTTACCAAGCCGCAGCTCGTAGAAATACTGCACACTTGGGTGCTTCATCTTGATCTTCTCGCTCATGTTCTGGATCCGCTTTTTGCCGACTCGTCTGTCCACCAAGGCTAAGATGTTCAATATGATGTCATTGCTCTCTAAGCTTTCTTCTATTGAAGTGGATAGAAACTTAGTCGCTGCAGCTGTGAAGTTTGATTTGCTCAATGACGTCTGAGCTGACAGAAGCTCTTTGGCGAGTTCAGACATCTTCCTGCCTCGTGCAATAACGACGAGACGATCCTCTGGCACCAACCCCTTGGTGTCATTTCTGATCGCTTCGATCTCATCATTGCTAACAGCAATTTGAATAGTTGGATCATTCTTTATTTCCAAGTCGGACTGATACCATCTGATTGATGTCGTTGCGTCATTCATATTGAGTACGTTCTTCTTGTCGACTGCAATATAACACTGACCTGGTTTATCGGGCGCATAACGATAGCTCGTTGCGCGATATTCGAACCTCCCGATTAACGCAGGAGCAAGAAAACTCTCCAGTTGCTGCTTCAATTTACTCCAAGACAAAATGTAATCCTCCGGTGTGTTCTGTATTGTTCATTAACTATCATACAACAACCGACACACCGATCAAACTAAAGCGGCAGTAATCTTGCGGTGGATCACGATTTGAACTGGAACATTATGGCGTATGGGTTCGTTTAATTAGTGGTGGTGAGTATATATGAAAAAGTGTTTCGTACTGCTTACAATTTTACTGCTAGTAGTTGGATGTTCGAATACATCCATTCCTCTTCCTCCCGGAACAAGTCAATCCAAATCCTCTTGTCCTGAAGAAATCCTTCATTTGGGCGGAACGTGCTACTCCGTTCCACATTCACACAACGAAACAATAACTTGGTACGAGGACAAATCAATCGAAGAAGGCTGGACTTTCAATAGCACGACAGATGATGAACCTTACTCGTACGTATTTATAACGAAAGACAAGAAAGCAATCATTACATTCTATAGGCAGTCGGAGGACGAACACACCGGCTTACTGATGAAGATGGACTAATAGCAAAGGAAGCCACCTTTAAGGTGGCTTCCCATTTTTTTAAAATTACCTTAGACCATCTATCTATCTATCTATCTATCTATCTCTCCGCTAATAGCTTCTCGATACTCGCCAGTTGGATACAAATGCTTAGTACCTCGATCGATTTCTCGAGTTCTTCCACAGATGGGAAGGATGGCGCTATTCTGATATTACGGTCACGCGGGTCTCTGCCGTAAGGGAAAGTCGCGCCTGCCGCAGTCAATGTAACACCGGCGTCGGCTGCCAACTTCACCGCGATCGTGGCACAGCCGTCCAGTGTATTCAGACTAACGAAATAGCCGCCGTTAGGTTTGTTCCAGGATGCGATACCCCTCTCTCCTAACTCTGATTCCAGTTTACTTAATACCCTATCAAATTTGGGTTTCAGAATAGCCGCGTGTTGTGCCATGTGATCACTTAAATGATCCAAATCCTTCAGAAAACGGATATGCCTCAACTGGTTGATCTTATCGGGACCAATCGTCTGGACGGCAATCTGTTTCCTCGTATAATTGATGTTCGCAACACTTCCGGCCATAGCAGCTACACCGGCTCCAGGGAATGTAATCTTGGAAGTAGAGCAGAACATGAATACACGGTCCGGATTTCCAGCCTCTTTGCACGCACTTAAGATATTGCTCAGATGATCGGGTTCGTCGGTCAAATGATGTACCGTATAAGCGTCATCCCAGAAAATTCTAAAATCATTTGCCTTCGCAGTCATCTCAGCAAGTCGTTCAACAACCTGATCCGAATAGGTAATCCCATCGGGGTTGCTGTATTTGGGAACACACCATATCCCCTTAATCGAATCGTCCTCACTAACAAGCGCTTCAACCGCATCCATATCCGGTCCATCATGAAGCATATCGACAACGATCATCTCAATATTGAACAGCTCGCATATCGCAAAATGTCTGTCGTAACCCGGACTCGGGCATATGAATTTCACAGTTGGAAGCTTACCCCACGGCTGCTGGCTGCCATAGACGCCGTGAAGCATCGCTCGGCTTATCGTATCGTGCATCATCGTAAGACTGGAGCTTCCGCCGATCATAACCTCACTTGAACTTACCCCAAGTATTTGCGCAAAAAGATCCTTCGCCTCGGGTATCCCATCAACTCCGCCGTAGTTGAGACAATCCGAACCGTCCAACGCTCTTAAACTGTCACTGGATGCGACGAGGTCCAGCATGGCTTTGGATAATTCAAGCTGCTCCGGACACGGTTTGCCTCTGGACATATCCAACTTCATGTTCTGATTCTGAAACTCGGCATACCTTTCTTTAAGAGACGCATAAAGCTCATTCAATTGTTCTGTATTCATGTTCAGCAGGTCTGTGGTATTCCCCATATCCCATCTCTCCCGTCAACCTTGATGGCATTAATCAACTCGTTGGCGCTTAGCTAAGGTTAATTATATCCAGCGCTTTGATATAGATGAAATTAATATTCGTGATAGCAGCTATTAATCTAAATAATCTCTAACCTTGGATGAATGCCCGAAATACAAAAAGCCGAATCCTTAATCGGATTCGACTTTAACTCATATCGATTACACAACCGCTTTACACACTTCGCCCTCCGATATTCCTACTTCATTGAATGAATCCACCCGAACATACACCGATTGACCTTTAATCAACGCTTTAATCGTCAATTGGCTGCTCCCGAATACCATATGACTGTGATACAGCTTATCCGGCGCATGCCCCCAAAGCACATTGTATCCGACAACATCATCTTGAGGACTCCACTCTACCGCAAGATCAAGATCGCTCAAGTAGGTCAATTGAATGGCGTCTATCGGCTTCGGCTGATCCCCTTGTCCGAATCCGAACACCCTAAGGCCAGAGATGCAAGGACGTTGATCATAAGGAAGCTCCTTGACCGTACATCTAATATATCTGGCTCGGAATCCGACTTCCTTGACGATCAGATCATGCGACAAGTCGGTTTCAACTTCTGACTTATCTTCAATTACAAAGTAGGTGCTACCATCTAACGAGCCTTCAAGAATCCATCTCGTATAGTGCTGCCGCTCATCGATGTATCTTCCTTCCCGATAAGCCTCTCCTTCCGGGAGCGGAACATGCAGCTGATCGTCTGCGAAATTCACTTGAATGGCATATACATCGCACTCATGTTCCAAGTCAACCTCAAGCCATTCTCCGGTGACACTAGAAGCTGCTTTCCACCAAGTTTGAACGTTCTCTTCCGTCGCCTTTGCCGCATCTTTTCCCTCTTCGTAGGAAGAGGCCTTTGCCGGCTTGCCGGAAGAAAGCAGCATCCACTCCGGTTTCTCCCACGGGTTTATGACGGCCTGTTCGATCCGCAACGGCCAGTCGCCGTATCGTTGATTGCAGAATAATTCTCCGTCTTCATCGAATCCGGCAGGCCATAACCCTATTCGTCTCTCGAAAATATGATTGACGCTTACTCTCATCGTGGAAGCGTGCCATGTGTTTCCGTATTTATCCTCTAACGTCGACCCATGCCCGGCGCCTGGAATAAAGCCTCCGGGCTTATACGAATATGGGTTATTCGCTGCTAGCTTGAACGGTCCTAGCGGATGATCCGCTATATACACGCCATCTGAATAGATGTTATTCTCCGTCGCAGGAGCAGCATACTGGAGGTAGTATTTCCCGTTTCGTTTGTCCATCCACGCCCCCTCGATGTACGGATCATCCCCGAGCGCTTTTCTAATCGTATTCAAGCTTTCTTCCGAAGCGCTAGGATTCATGCTCGCGTACCCTTGAACGATCTTCTCAATCTCCTCCGATGATTTGGGTATATGATTTTCGCCTTTTCTTTCATAACCGATTACAACAGGATTGCCATACACGAGTGCGACAGGTTCTCCGATAGGCTTCATCGTGTCCGGTTGAAGCTCTACGCCATAGACCGGCGTCTCGCTGGAACAACCCCAATAGAAGTAAACCCTTCCGTCCTCGTCCTCGAACAGGTTAGGATCCCAGAACGGAAAGCCACCTCCAATCTCCTCGAAGTCACCGGCAATCGGATCCTTCGTTCTGTAGAACGAGCAGTTCTTGGAATTGCTAGATGCCGAGAAATAAAGATATTCCCCGATGACCCGAACATCCGGCGCGTAATCGTAAATCGGCACATCCTTCAGCGAATGGAACGTCCAATTATTCAAATCGTCGCTGACAAGAAACCCTGCCGTCATCGAGGGAAAGAGATAGTATAGGCCTTGGAATACGACCAATGAGGGATCTGCAGCCTCCCGGTAAGTGACTTTAAGTCCTCTCGAATCGGTTAACTGATACTTGTAAGCCATATTGATCGGATTGCACATGTATGCCATTCTATCCATGCTCCTTAATGCGTTCCCGCAGAATTTAGCCTTTATTAATTCTCGTGAGTTCTTTATTCAAGGCGAATATCAGCTTATCTGGGAAGTTCTCAGGTGCCATGCCTGCCAGCATGTCGATCGTGAAGCCTTGCATCATGCTGTATTGCGGAATGTCTCTGAAGCTCTCTCCGAAATACTTGTTCAATACAATCTCAGCCTCTTGGTTCTCGAATAAGTCTTTGAACGTGCAGCGAGTGGAATAGACATCGTCCGTAATCTGCAGCTCTTCCGCCTCGTCCGTACTCGCGTCGGGCAGCTCGAACCAGTTGTTAACGGCTTCCCTCTGATCCTCAACCGCTGGCGCTTCATAGCTTGGATTCGGCTGCTCTACTTTATTGAACCGTGCAATGTCCTGATAAACGATATGGTCGTCGCTGGCTGTCGCACGGATTTCGTTCATGCCCTCCGCCAGCACGACATTCTCGAAGATAAAGATCTTTGCTTTGCCGGACTTCGATTGAAGCCGTTCACCGTTCACATACAGCGAAACCTCATTGCAATTCGAATACACCTTCACTTGAATGCTGTCTTCAGCCCGATCTACAAAACGTTTGCTCGCAATATGGACGAATTTATCATCCGACCAATGCGCTTTATACATATAGAAGGCATCCTTCTTAATCTTGCGATCATAGGTGACAAGTCCTTTGTTGTTCCTTCCTTTGACGCCGCCCTCATCTCGGATATTGGCGCCGAAATCGAACATATTCCATACATAAGTAGCCCATAGGAACGGCTTTCTCTCGAATATGGACCAAGCGACTTCATGGTAAAGGGCATGGTATTCTTCCGTATAATCTTTCACCTTCGGCGCAGCGCTGTGATATTGCACGATTCCTTCTACCCCGTACTCGGAAATGCACAGCGGTCGATCCGGATTAATCTCATGGAACTTGTCCACCCAAGGCTCGAAGTCCTCCGTCTTGCCGTGATACCAGCCGTAATATTTGTTATACCCGATCACGTCGGTCATCCGGTTGAATTCATCTCGCTCGTCGACGAACAACACGTTAGCCATCGTCGTGAGTCTGGTCGGATCTTCTTTCTTCGTCAATTCGTTCAACTCTCGAACGAGTCTTCTAACCTCCGGTCGTTCTCCGCCGATCTGAATCTCATTCTGCAATCCCCAGAAGATGATCGAAGGGTGATTGTAATTCTGCTTGATCAACTCCAACATCTGCTGCTTAGCATTGATCCCTTCCAGATCGTTCTGCGACATGATGGAGATGAAAGGAATCTCGGCCCATATCACCATGCCCTCTTGGTCGCACAAATCGTAGAACGTTTGGCTGTGCTGGTAGTGCGCAAGACGAATGGAAGTCGCGCCGATCTCTTTGATAAGCTCCATATCTTCAATCTGCTCGTTCTCCGTAATCGCCCAGCCCCTGTCTTTCCGGTCCTGATGTCTGGACACGCCGTACAAGGGCAGATGTTCGCCATTCAGGAAGAAGCCCTTCTCGGGATCGACATGGAAGTACCTGACGCCGAACGGAATCGCAATTTCGTCCACCGCATCGTTAAAGCTCGTCATGGATACGGAAGCCTGGTACATATAAGGATTTCGTCTGCCATTCCATAGAATCGGATTGTCGATAACGCAATCCAACATCTCTGTCTTAACCTCGCCTGCAGCCAGAATGACTTCCTTCACAGCATACGTTACGACATGTTGGTCAGCATTCAAGATATCTGCCCACACTCTGACTTTCTTCTCTTCGTAGCTGTCATTGACCAGTCTGGTCTTGATTTGCAACCGAGCCTTTTCCTGCGAAACCTGTTCCTGAACGAGATAAACGCCATCCGAACCATGATCCATCGTGTCAAAATGGACCTGATTCGTTATCAGTAAGCTAACATCGCGGTAAATGCCGCCATAGAAAGTAAAGTCTGCCTTCTGCGGATAAACATCGTCTACAACCGTATTATCAACTTTGATTGCAATTACATTGGCAGCTCCGAAGACTACGCTGCCTGAAATGTCAAATCGAAAAGCAGAGTAGCCCCCTTTGTGCTGGCCCGCATGCTGGCCGTTCACATATACGTCCGTAATGCTATTGGAGCCACCGAATTCAATATATACTTTCCTGCCTTGATAAGAAGGATCAAGCGTGAACGCTTTTCTGTACCAACAAGCGCCTTGGTAATATTCGTATCCGTTCGCCCCGTCTATCGCATTCCAAGTGTGAGGAATATGAACCTCGCTCCAATGGTCGTCTTGATAGATTACGGCTTCGGCCATTTGTTCGTTGCTTCTCATAAATCGCCATGCATCATTCATCCGAATGCGTTGTCTCATAGTGTTCTCTCCTTCCAGAGGTTCAAGCTTAGGCTTAGAAAATGCATCTACATTCTCTTATGATAAAGTGATTCTATTGTGGCAACTAACACTCTCACGACTTCTTGACTAATGGTTTGCCGACTTCTGACCTATACAAAAAAGCCCCTTACGATACAGGGACGACTTACGCGCCTCTCTTCGTAAAGGGACCCTTGTGCTGCCTTCAATACGCCGTCCAGCCCGCATCCGCCGTAACGGTCGTACCATTGACAAAGCTTGATTCATCGGAAGCCAAGAATAATGCCACCTTAGCAATATCCTCCGGCTGACCTAAGCCAGGGTTGATGCCCATGCCGATCTGAGCCCGTTCTGCTCCGAATGGATTAGGAGCTGTTATCGACATTGCGATATTCGTAGCGACCGCTCCCGGCGCGATCGCGTTGCAGCGAACGCCTTTCGTCGCGTATTGGAAGCCAACGTTCTTCGTCAATCCGATAACCGCGTGCTTCGAAGCCGTATAAGCGACGCCAGCTCTGGAGCCGAATAAGCCGCCAGCCGATGCGATATTTACGATTACGCCCTTCTTGTTCTCGATGAAGATCGGGAGAACCTTCCGTGTCGTTCGCATTGGCCCTGTCGCATTCACAGCGAACACCTTGTCCCACAGCTCATCCGTTATGTCGCCTGCCGGAACGAAGTTATCCATAATACCCGCGTTGTTAATAAGGATGTCCACCGTATCATACGTTTGGACCGCAGTGTCTATCAGACGTTGGACGTCCTCTTCAACACCGACATTCGTTGCAACCGCGATTGCCGATCCGCCAAGTGCAGCAATTCCCTCGACGACTTTACTTGCGTTCTCGGCATTCAGATCCGATACGACCACCTTAGCACCCTCTGCGGCGAAAAGCTCAGCAATCGCTTTACCCATCCCGGATGCTGCTCCGGTGACGACCGCTACTTTGCCATTAAGCTTCATCTGATCAACCTCCTTGGTTCCGAAATGTCGGATGATACTATTCGATGGCAGCCAGATCGGAAACGATGGATGCCAGCACCTCAGCATTAATATTCGCTTGCGGGAATGCCGCCAATTGGCTGAGCGTGAACCCGCTAGCCATGCCCGTCATCGGATTCGTAGAGAAGCCAGGAAGATGCTTGTCCAAAACCGCTTTTGCCGCTTCGTTTCCCAACAAGTCACCCAGTTTAGCATTTTGATCGAATTTCATTGTTGTACTCACCTCCCTATATTTAATTCAATTCCATCATATCGATTTGCCGCTAGACAAACTAACGGTTAGCCGACATTTCGAATAACACTTTCACGACTTTCACGACTTTCACGACTTTCACGGTACAAAAAGCCGTTCTCAACATCCTATTGGACTTGAGAACGGCTTCGTTCATCTCTCCTTATTGGTAGCTGAACAATTTGATCTTCAACAGCGTTGGGGTTACATACCGCATGATCGCGACTTCGTCCCCGTTCAACCGCCGTGTCATTACCCAGTTCCCTTGCTCGTAACGCCCTTCTTCAAGAACAAGAATATCCACGTTAGGTTTATTCGGGTTTGTGGAGAACGGCATGATCGCACAGCCGTTTGCTATGATAATGAATTCGTCATCTGCCTGTTTCAATACAAGACATACGCCGTCTTTGCGAGGGATGATGGGCGAATTCATCATGATTTTAAACCCCAAATCGCCAAACAACATCGCGTCCTGCTCAGGCCGTTCCATGATGACGGCTTGCAAATCCGACGTGCTGTATTTCTCCGTCAATAATGGCATCATGCTATTAAGCGTTCTGCCATACCAGCCGTACTCGTCCTGGTTTTGCGGAGTTTTTAATAGTGGGTCCGTTATATCCACTCCGAAGAGGTAGCTTTCCATGGCAGTAAATGGCTCGCCCAACCGCTCGAAACCGAATGGAGCAAATCCGAGCGCATGATAATGTCCAATGACGTAAACAAGCCGCGGGCCTGCATAACCGTGGGCTGCAGTCTCCGGTATAAAGAGTGGGTTGTCCATCTTCACATATTCGTCGCACACTTCGCAGAAATTTTGAACATAAATATCCGGCGCAAGAATATCAATTTGAGGCGCACAATATTTCCAAACCTCCATCATACGTGCTACCGGTCCGCCGCTCGGATATTTTCCCGGCTTTTCCCCCTTGTCCAACCAGCAATTAGCCATCATCGGGAGGGAATAGACCTCCTTGCCTGCAGCAGCTACTCGGTTGATATAGCTTGCAATATGATACGCACTGAATACTTCTTCCGCTACGTCTCCAAAAACCGTCTTCCAGCTGCCGCTCTTCACACTATTCTCCACCGATTGGCGGACATCCTCAGCCATGGTGCTCGTATGGGATCTCATATAATCGACAAACGCCTGCGGGACATCCGCTTCGAACAGCTCGTCAGCTGCATCCGAGTTTTCTCTTGCAGCTCCTTGCAGTCCCGGTTCATTCTCGACTTGTACGAGCAGAACGGTTTGTTCTTTCTCGTCTACTTGTTTTAGATGAAGCATGAAGGCCCGGAACGCTCTCGCATCAGCCGCATTGGTCTCTTCGCACAAATAAGACAATGTCGTATACGGCATTCCGTGGAATTCTTTTAAAGTAGTCTTTCTTCGGCCTTTCTCTACCTCTGCTCTTGAGAAGCGATCCAAGTCTGTCTTGACCCATGATGGCGCATAATAGCACTGCGCGTTTTTCCAAGCACCGAACCATAAGAAACCAAGCTTCATTCCGCGCAGCCTCGCCTGACTAATCAGATCATCCACCAGTTGGAATTCAAACACGCCTTCTTCAGGCTCAATCATTTCCCAAGTTACAGGCAGCAGCAAGCTGTTCATGCCAAGCTTCGCGGCCTTATGCCAGATAGGCTCCATATATTCGATCGATGACGAGCTCGAATTGTTAACTTCTCCTGCAAGCATAATAAATGGTCGACCATGTTCTTGTATCACGTGGTTCATGAAGTGCCTCCTTGTAGATGAATGATAGATTAGCTTCCTCATTCTTATCGTAAAGAAATCAACTCGCACGAACTAACGCTTTGCCGACTTGTTGAGTAAAACTCTGACGACTTTTATCGAAACGTCAAAAGAGGCAGCCGATGGAACGACCGCCTCTTACGATTACAAAACCATGCATCAGCCGAGTTGGCTGCGAAACTCCGTCGGACCGATCCCGACGTATTTCTTGAATATCTTAGCGAAGTGCGAGAAGTTGGTGTATCCAACCGACGATGCGACGGAACTGACGGATACATCCGTCTGCTTCAGCAGCTCCTTCGCTTTATGGATTCTCTCCAGCAGCACATAATCCGAGATGGAATAGCCGGTTTCCTTCTTGAATATTCTGGACAAGTAATCGGGATTCAGATACACCTGATCCGCAATCGTTTCTCTTGACATGTCTTGATCCAAGTTAAGTTGAATATATCGTTTAATCGTTTGAACGACGGTATCATTCTCCTTCACCGCATCCGCTTGATGCATAGCCTTGTCGATCGCATGATGGACCCAAACCTTCATATCGGTAACGGAACGTCCCGCCTTCTCCGCTGTTCTTCTTGATTGTTCATCTCCGAACAATTGATGCGCTTGAATCCCTCTAGTGTTCAGGAAAATATAAAGAACTTGTATAAAATCCTGACTGAAGCGATGAAGGGTTTCTGCATCTAGCTCCTGCGTGCGTACCATATCATCAAGATATTTCTCCACTTCAAGCTTCACGGCATCCTTGGTCCCAACCTTCAACAAGGAGGACAGCGCGCTGAGCTCCGGCAGTCTCGCCGGCTGCTCCACGCATACCTTCAGATCCAATGCCAATACGCGATTGGAGAATGCGACATTGTTCCGATCACGTTCTCTTAATGCCTCGATCATTCCGCTCATCTCATACACTTCTACCGAACGTCCTAGGTACAAGGATAAATCGCAGTAGAAAAACCGATGGCAGGACTCCACGTACAGACTAGCCGCTTCCTTCAAACGATCCTCGTCCCACGGCATTTCGCGATCCGCCATCATGATAACAAGCAGCAACCCTCTGTCTAGCTGAAAGCAAATCCCATTCTCATAGCTTCCAATGATCATCTCTTCCGCCGAGTTTCTTAAGGCATACTCAAGAATCGTCTCGTCTCTTCGCTTCATCTCTTTATTCCACTGCTGGATGGAGATTAGCATGGGGAAGAAAACAGAATCCTCCGTGATCGGAATATGATGCCGCTCGACATGCTCCCGAATCGCCGCAGAATAGCCAGGTATCGAATGATTGATCAGATCCAACCAGAAGCGTTCAATGATGAACGATTGCTGCTTCTGCCATAGCTGATGAAACTTTACGTTCTGGCTGTTCTCGCTGTTCTTATCAATCACGCTTTGCGCTTTTCTTATGGCGCTTTCCAGCTCTTCGGCCAGCACCGGCTTGAGCAAATAGTCAAGGCTGCCCAGCGTAAGCGCTTCTCTGGCGTATTTGAAATCGGCATGGCTGGTGAGAAATATCGTGACGGTATTAGGGGATTGTTCTCTCACCCAAGTCAGCAGCTCCAGCCCGCTTCCTTGCGGCATCTCAATATCGCACAGCATAATATCGATCCGCTCGCTGTCCAGCCATTCCTTGGCCTGCCTAATATTATTGGCTGTATATAGCTCTGAAATTTGAAGCTTCTGCAAGTCGAGATCCGCCTTGACACCTTCGATGGCATGCACTTCGTCGTCAACGATTAACAGATGATAGTTCATTGCGTTTCCTCCATCGATGGATTAATCGGAACAATAATGAATACGGCGGCACCGCCGCTTACCGGATCATTATCGAATCGGATGGATACCGACTCTCCGTATAGAAGCTTCAATCGCCGCTGAACGTTCCATATGCCGGTATGCTCTCCCCGTTCATTCTCGATGCTTCTGCCAGCTTGAAGGTCGCGAAGCACCTCCGCATCGAATCCCTTTCCCGTATCTTGAATGACGATATTAACGCGGGAGCCTGTGTCCTCATCCAACAAATCGATTTGCATCGAAATTCGGACAAGCTTGTCCATCGTGACTGCATGTTTGATCGAATTCTCAACGAACGACTGAATGATTAAGGGCGGGATCGGCATATGCAGCAAATAATCCGGAACATCCAACGTCCACATCAGCTTGTCCGGAAAGCGCAAGCTCTGAATGCGCAAATAGTTTCGAGTATGCTCCAGCTCATCCTTCAATGGGACGAATGTCGTGTTGCTCCGGAACATGTAGCGGAAATAATAGATCAAGGAACGCGTCATTTCCATCGTTAATTCATAATTCCTGACCTTCGCCAAATTATAAACAATATTCAACGAATTCAAGAAGAAATGAGGATTCACTTGCAATTGCAGACGCTGCAGCTCTTCCTTCTGCTTGTTCAACTGCTCTTCGTATACATTGACGCGCAGCGTATCGATCTCGGTCATCATTGCATTGAACGAATCGCCAAGGATTCGGAATTCCTCCGAAACGCCTTGCTCCATGTCCACCCGATTGCTCCAGTCGCCGCTTCGGACTCT
Source organism: Paenibacillus sp. CCS19 (assembly GCF_033239625.1). Lineage (NCBI taxonomy): Bacteria > Bacillati > Bacillota > Bacilli > Caryophanales > Paenibacillaceae > Paenibacillus > Paenibacillus sp. CCS19. The sequence continues at coordinate 12,803 of NZ_BTCK01000012.1, read as the reverse complement.
CTTCATGGAGAGGAGCAGCCGATTCAACGGAACGAGTATGGCCTGCCGGATCGAATAAAGCCCCAGCGGAATAAAGAGCAGGGAGCCACCGGTAATGATCCATATGATGCCTTGAAGGTAAGGAAGTCGATCTAGAATTTGTTGATCGGGTATGACAGCAACCAGCTTGAAGTCACCCATGACGGAAGCCGAATCCACGATCAAATACTTGCGGTCCGATCCGGACAAATAGTAATCCCCATCGCCCTGGTGCAGCTTAATGTCGTTCTCGTCGATGAGCTTCGTGCTCGTTATCGCTTCTCCTTGTTCATTCGCTAACAATACGGTCCCGCCCTCCCCTATCTGAAGCGATTGAAGGGGCTCCAACAGCTGATCGGTTGACACCAAACCACCCAGATACACATTGCCAGTCTGCACGATATCGAACAAATAATTGTTTTTCCCGATTCGGGCATAGCGCCATCTTTGTGTCGGATCTCCTGAAGGAATACTGCCCGACTCAATTTGTTCGGTGAGATAATGCTGGATGCGATCCTTCTCCTCGATCGTCAATTGCTGCGATTTACTGACATCCATGAAATCCTGACGCTTCTCTGCATAGACGAAGAATGAGCTTAATGAGCCATATATCGCGATATCTCGGTTCAATTTGTTAAACAGATATACCTTGGAGCTGTAATAATCCGTATCGGATTCAGCTGCGTCAAGGGAAATCAAATCAAAGCCCGATAACCCCGACATCGTGTTCATGTATGCATCGACGTCGTTTAAATCAGAATCAATCTGTTTCATATAAAGGGTTAGCATATTCTTATAGGAATCCGCTACCTGCCCGCGTACAACATCAATAGCGTAAAAGTTATTGTACAAGAGCATGCCGATGAGCGGCACCGTCATGACGAGCACGCTTAAGATCAGTTTTAATCGCAAGGAACCTCGCTGCCACGACATTCTACGTATTCTCATGTTCTGGCCCCTTATAGGATTTCCTATATTATATATGCATCGAAAGTCCAATCGCCATAACCATGAATTTACAAGGTTGTGGCGATTGGACCTTATTGACGATCATTTTACCCTTTAACGGCACCGATCATAATCCCTTTAATGAAGAACCTCTGGAAGAACGGATAAGCGATTAGAATAGGCAGCACGCCGATCACTGCAATCGCCATCTTCACCGAGTCACTTGGCATCTGCTGCATCGCTTCTCCCGCATTCGGAGTCATGTTCGAGCTTATAAACTGCACATCCTGCATAATCCGATTAAGTAAATTCTGAACGCTGAACAGCTCAGGGTTCGTAATGTATACCATCCCGTTCTGCCAATCGTTCCAATACATGATGCAGGTGAACAATCCGATTGTCGCAAGAACCGGCGTCGAGAGCGGAATGACAATAGACCACAGCGTGCGATATTCGCCTGCTCCGTCCAGTTGAGCCGATTCTATGAGTGCCGGCGGCACAGTTGTTTGGAAGAATGTACGCATCATCATGATGTAGAATCCGTTCGTCAGCAGGCCTGGCACGATAAGCGCCCAGATCGTATTCTTAAGATCGAGCAACTGCGTATAAACCAAGTAGGATGGGACGAGCCCTCCATGAAACAGCATTGTGAAGAATACGAGGAACATGATGAGAAATCGATGAGGCGTTTCTTTTCTAGCAAGCGGATAGGCTAGCAAAGTCGTAATCGCCAGACCTGCTGCCGTTCCGAATACCGTAACGAATATCGTTATCCCATAGGCTCTTGCAATATCTGCACCTCTGTTTAGCAGGAAATCATACGCTGCTGTGCTGAACACTTTGGGGAAGAATGAATATCCGTTAGCAGTGATTGAATTCTGGTCCGTCAAGGATGCCATAATTAGGAGCACGAATGGGATGAGGCAAATAACCGCAAATAGAAACAATGAGACTTGACTAACCCAGGTAATAACTCTGCTTTCATTTTTCATGACAGGACCTCCTAGTTTGTACGGGGGCTTCTCCAAAAGTTTCGGTATTTGCTGCGAAGGGCATCGTCACTTTTGGGGAAAGTTTAGAACAGCGCATTATCTTTGTTAAAGCGTCTGACGACGTAATTCGCTAAAATGACGAGAATAAAGCCAACGATCGATTGATACACACCGGCAGCAGTGGACATCCCAATATCGCCGGAACCTGTCAGACCTCTGAAGACATAAGTATCGATTGTCGCTGTCGTTTCGAATAATGCACCTGAATTCATCGGAACTTGGTAGAACAACCCGAAGTCTGAATAGAATATCCGTCCTACGCTAAGCAGCGTAAGCATAATAATCACAGGTGTAAGGATCGGCAGAGTAATGCGACGGATTTGCTGCCAGCGCGATGCTCCATCTAGTCTCGCTGCCTCGTAATACTCTTCGTCGATACCGAGAAGTGCTGCGAAGAATACGATGCTGGAGTATCCGACGCTTTTCCAGAAGTAGACCAATGTCAGTATCCATGGCCAATATTTCGTTTCGGTATACCACGAGATTCCTTCATCCATACCAAACCAAGGCAGCACCGTCTTATTGAGAAACCCAGTATCCGGGCTTAAGAGGGCGTATACAAGATAGCCGACGATAACCATCGAGATGAGGTGCGGCAAGGTAATGATGCTCTGATACGCTTTGAGCAGCACCTTGTTCTTGATTTCATTAAGCAGAATGGCGCTGGCTAACGAAAGCGCCGTTCCGAATACGATAAACACTAGGTTATACAGTATCGTGTTCCGCGTGATGATGTAGGCGTCGGAGGTTTTGAATAAGTACTCAAAGTTGTCGAAGCCGACCCAATCGCTCTGTAGAATGCCTTTGGCGAAATTCACGTCTTTGAATGCGATGACGATCCCGAGCATCGGGAGATAGTTGTTAATCAACAGGTAGAGAAGTCCAGGAATCATCATAATCAGAAGCGGTGAATATTTCCGATAATGAGACTTTCTTTTCTTCTGGTTCCCTACAGCCTGTTGGGCCTTTGCCATGGTGGCTTGTGCCATAGTCGTTCCCCTTCCTCTTGTCCTAAGCTATTGTAACTAGCCTTATCATACGGGATGCTGATGTGCGGCAACTAACGGTCTGACGACTTTTTGGATAACGGTTTCACGACCTTTTGCCACGATGCAAATAGAAGCCGAATTCTCGTTGGAATCCGGCTTCAGGCCATTAGTTTAGTGCATTATTTTGAGCGATTTTGCCGAGATGATACGCACTTGTTTTGGGCTTGCGCTCCTGCGTTGAACGATCGACTTCAATTAATCCGAACGTCTTCGAGAACCCTAGCTGCCATTCGAAGTTGTCGAGCAGCGACCAGTGCATATACCCGATAACTGGAATCCCTTCTGAGGTACAAGCATGGACTCCATTCAGTGCACGATCGATAAAGGCAATTCGGCGCTCGTCGTTGTCCGTGGCAACGCCGTTCTCCGTGATCATGATAGGCTTCTTCAGATGGTTGTAGACGAAGCGGACAACTGCGCCCAGCGCTTCCGGGTAATACTCATTCCCCATTTGCGTTTTTTCCGATTGCTCGGGAATCGGCAGAAGACCATCCGGCCCATATACGGTACGCGTATAATTCTGCAGGCCGAAGAAGTCGTCATCGCTCATATAGGGTAGAAACTGAAGAAACTCCTCATGCCACGCCTGTGCCGCATTCTCTTCACCGCCGAGAATCGATTGAATGTCATACAGCGATAACGTTACCCCGACTTGAGTATTCGGGCAAACCTGCCTAATCGCCTCTCTCGCTTCCGCATGCGATTGGAAGATGATCCGTAACCCTTCCTCTGTGCGCGGACCGAGGAACGAGTGAACCTCTTGGGGATGAAGACCGAAGGCGTTGCCCAACGCCATAAAATATTGCTGCATTTGGCTCATGCTGTTCGTATTTATACCGACCTGCGCCTGTGAGCCGTTAGACGAATGTCGCTTAATAATCTTCGCAATGCCGATCGATATGTTCGCTTCGTTAATCGTGCAAACATAAGGAATCAGATCGCCTAGCTCCTTCATGACATGCGTGCAATAACGAGAGAACCGTAATGGCGTATCGCTCGACTCCCACCCGCCTTTGCGAATCAACCATTGAGGCGAAGAGAAATGATGCAAAGTTACGATCGGTGTGACACCATTGCGTTTGCATGCCAATAAAACCTCTCGGTAATGCGCAATCGCTGCCTCATCAAACTGACCCTCTTCCGGTTCAATTCTTGCCCATTCAAGGGAGAATCGGTAAGAGTTCAAGCCAAGCGATGCCAGTAAGGCAATGTCGTCCTGAAACAATCGATAATGGTCTACCGCGATACCCGAAGGCTCTTTAAAAATCGACCCCTCCAAGTTCTCCATCAGCCAAAAATCAGAATGGGTATTGTTGCCTTCCACTTGATGGGCAGCCGTTGATGCGCCCCACATAAATCCTTCAGGAAAAAGAAGTGCCATATGAACCTTACTCCCCTCGACATCATGTATTTACAATCACTCATGACCATCATAGCGGATAGCCTTAAGGGGAACTAACGCTATAGCGACTATTTTGATAACGGTTTCACGACTTTTTCTGCTCTGCAAATCTGAAAAAGAAAACACCTGCCAAGATTTCTCTCGACAGGTGAAAGCAGCGGCAGATTTATTGATTCTGGGCAGCCCATTCATCCAATTGCTTTTGTTTCTCCGCGATCACTTTCTCGAGTCCCGCGGATTTCAGTTTCTTATTAAACTCGTCAAGCTTATCGGCCGGATCCACCGTTCCCGACTCAAGCAATTTACGGTACTGTTCGATAACGTTGTTAACCGCTGTAATTTCATTCTTGACCGGAACAGAGTTGAAGGCAAAGCCTAGCGCTTTCGACTTCACGGCCGAGGCGTTGAATGCTCTCGTTTCATCCCACAATTTAGGATCGCTGCCCTTAAATACATAAGTGTTCATCTGATTAGGGACAGACAGAGGCGAGATGCTGTAGCCTACGCTATTGCTATCAACACCTGACGGATAATCGATCTGATTGTCTGCGAGCTTCACATAATGCTTGCCTTCAATTCCCCATGCATACAGGTTCACAAGATCTTTATCCGTATACATCAAATTAAGCATCATCATCGCACGTTCTGGATTTTCGGACTGCTGAGCAATCGTCCACAATCCGACTAGAATATCAGAGGTTGTCGAGTATGCTTCGGACTGAAGTCCAACCATAACCATTTCTTTACCAGCCAGTCGGGTCTCGCTCGCCAACATGCCTGGTTTTTCCGCCATGAAGTAGCCGAAAGCTTTACCGGACTTCACCATGTCTTCAGACGTGATTTGCGTTGTTGACGCATCTTTATTGATGAATCCTGCTTTGAACCATTTGTGCATCAAATTGAGCTGAGCCGTATACTCCGGTGTTTCGAACAAATTAACCAGCTTCAAACCGTTGTCAAAGCCCGGCAATACGCCATAACGGTCGCCCAGTCGGTCATAAAATCTATCGAATTCGAGAGGCGTCGACAGACCGCTTGCTAGCGGTACGATTCCCGGCTCATTATCCTTGATCGTCTGAAGGATCGGCTCCAGATCAGCCATCGTTTTAATGGTATTGACATCGATTTTATATTTGTCGATCAAGTCTTTCCGCATGAAGACTGCAGATTTCGTCGCATAAGCGCCGGTCGTAGGCGTTCCATACGTCTTCCCGTTGAGCTTAGCCGCCTTCATATAATCTGTGCCTACCGCTTCGACAATCCCTTGTCCGTATTTACCCAGCAGGTCGTCAAGCTCCAGTATTTTGCCGCTCGCCTCCATGCTCGGATACAACGCGCCGAACGTATAGGCCAAATCCAGCTTCTCCCCACCAGACATCATCAGGTTCATTTGCTGCTGCCATGCACCTACGCTAATCGGGAGGATCGTAACGGTTGTATTGATTTTTGCCTGCGTAATCTTATTCATTTCATCCTGCACGAGTTTGAGATCCGGTGGGACAGCCCCGAATATCGGAACAGCCATCGTGAGCTCATACGGATCCTTTATCGCATCATCGACTTTGCCTGCTCCTTCGGTGGTGGATTCAGTCGATGGCGTACTGCCGTTAGCACTGTTGGTTTCGTTTTCTTTTTTGGAAGAACATGCAGCCAGAACACCCATGAGCAAAATGGCAACGAGAATCAATTGAATCGGTTTCTTGCTCTTTCTCATTGTTATATCCCCCTGTTTGATTGATTGCCTTGCTGAGATCAGTATACTTTTTATTGGAAGGGGCAACTAACACTTTGCCGACGTTTTAGATAACGCTTTCACGACTTATCCAGACAGGTGAAACAGACGTCCTTCATTGTATCGTATCCTGCAGTATTATAGCAAAGACCGAATCCTGTTCGGATCCGGCCGCATCGGTTAAAGTTAGGAAAGCGCCATAATTGCAAAGAAGTCCATACGCTTCTCTTCCAAAGGTTGATATACAAAATAATCGAAATGAGCGCGTGCCTCAGCATTTCTGCCATTTCCTGTTGCGTACAGCGCAAAGTATACACCTGTAAAGCCCCCTGCGATCTCCTTGGAAAGAAAAGCAGTCTCTCCTGTGCCTAAGATTACAGGTTCCTTGCCTGGAGCAGCATACGATAACGTATATAACATTTCATTAGCCTGGATGCCAAGAACGACAGAAGGATCCTCATACCCCACTTCTGCTGTTACTTGTGTCATGCTGCCTACTCGACGCCTCAGTATGAGCTTGGTTTGGCCACCTTGCATCGTCTTAGCAATCTCATAATGAAACTTCTCATTCATGAAGATCGTGAGACCTGCTTCCTCACCGTCCTCTGACGGTTCGAACTCTAGCAGGGTTCGTATCTCGCAATTCAAATGCTGCTGCCTTCGACCGACCCATGACGGCGATTGGTTGTCATTCAAGGAACATGCCTGCCCCTTGAGCGTTAGCCAGCTTGGCCGCTCTTGCAGCGACCAAGAATCTGAGACGGGGTTACGGTAGAAATTCCAGACTGTTCCAAGCTTATCTTCGTTAAAATCATCCAGGTGCTCCCACTCCGCAGGTTCTCCAAGCGGCAGGCTCCCCGAATCATGCTCAAGCTCAGCGATGCCTTGGTTGCCAACCGTAGGCCACCCCTCCTCGTTCCACGAGACAGGCGCCAAATTCGTCTCTCGGCCAAATATGGCGCTTCGCATTCGCAATCGGCCGGATGCCTAGAAACACGCACCACCAGCTTCCATCAGCAGCTTGAATAAGATCGGCATGACCGGTAGCCTGAATGGGCTTCGGCGTGCTTCGATTAGACAGAATTGGATTGTGCGGATTGCTCTCGAACGGACCGTATGGGCTTCGGCTGCGAGCGATGGTCTCCATATGTCCATATTCCGTGCCGCCTTCGGCCACCATCAGATAATACCAATCATTAATTCGATATAGATGCGGACCTTCGGGGTGGGAGCCGCCAGTCCCTTCCCAGATCAGTCTTCGCTCGCTAACGAGCTTCCCGTTCTCGACATCCAGCTCCGCCTGATAGATGCCGACTGCCTCGCCATAGAAGTTCGAGGTGCCCGTCAAGTACACTTTGCCGCCTTCGTCGAACAAGAGCGATGGATCGACGCCTCCCCATCCTTCAAGATAGATCGGCTCCGACCAAGGGCCTTCCGGACGTTCCGCCCATACGTAGAAACTTTTCTGGATGGAGATATTCGTCGTAATTACGTAGAAGCGTCCGTCATGATGACGAATAGTGGGTGCATAAATCCCTTGCGACCATCCCGCTGGCAGCATACCCTTAAGCGGCAGCTGGCTTTCTCGGGTGAGTACATGACCTAGTTGACGCCAGTTAATCAAGTCACGACTATGAAAAATCGGGATGCCTGGAAAGTAATCAAAGGAGCTCGTCACTAAGTAGTAATCCTCTCCGACTCTGCATACGCTCGGATCTGGGTGGAAACCTAGAATGACCGGATTCGTGTAATTGACCACTATTCTTCCCTCCTATACATGCTCGTTCATGAATTTCGCACTAAGCTGCAGTGATCGAATAGGGGAATCTTCCGCCCAATTCGTATGTGATTCAAGAATAACAGCCTCGACACCATAACCTCTCGCCGTATTCACAAGCACTTCAAGATTCATATTGCCGTAGCCCAACTCCATGCTGCCAGCCTCTATAATTGAAGAGGTGGAGCCATTCACTCGGAAGCCCCGATCGTTAATATGATAAAGCTTCATTCTTCTGCCAAGCATGTTCATGAGCGCTAGAGCATCATAACCAGCTTCGGTTGGCCAATAGGAGTCGAACTCGAAGTTGACGTACCTGGGATCCGTTTGCTCAATGAGCAGTTGAAACGCCGTTTTATTCCCATCAACCTTACGCAATTCGCAATTGTGATTATGATACAGCAGCCGAAGTCCTTCCTTCTCTAGCATTCTGCCCGCTTCATTCAGTCTTGCCGACAGATCCAGCACGGCTTGCTTATCCGAATAATCAAAGCTTCTCATACCTGTAATGATAATGTTATCTGTTCCGTACATTCTTGCTGTAGACACGATGCTCGCAGTAAATGCAAACAGCATGTCCAAGTCTTCATGTATGCCGACGACTTCCAGGTCGGATTGTTTGACGAGTGACTCCCAATCCAAGTCGCCTCCGCTTTCCATTTCAATGCCGGACGCTTTGACCATTTCAATTACCGATGGCGGAAGAGGTCGAATCAGAAACCCACAAAGTTCAATTCCGTCGTACCCCGCATCCTTGATAGCTCTTAAAGCTTCACTTGCCTGCTGTTCCGTGCCGATAACCGTTCTGATTTGGAATTGCTGCACAGCCTTACGCACCATGATCGTACATCTCCTTCCCTAATTAGACGGCAAAGTGATAAATGCCACTTCCTATGGTAAATACGATGCGACCAGCTTCGTAATGGACATCCGGATACTTGTCGAACTTATTCAGATCCTCTCTGCTTCCTGGAAGCATGATCGTCGCCGTCGTATTGACCGGCACTTCGAAACGATATATCCAAGAGTTATCGCTCTTCTCCCAACTGGATTTTATTGTTCCATACAGGGATTCATAGGTTGCGGACGCTTGTGTCAGCGTTCCCCCATGCGTAGGTTTCAATATGAATCGTTGGTAGCCCGGAGCATCCCATACTGGACGGATGCCAGCTACACCTGCGAATAGAAAATCGCAAACTGCCCCGTACGAGTAATGATTCAATGATCCCGATAGATCCCCATCAGGCTTCATTCCCCGCCAGCTCTCCCATATTGTCGTTGCGCCCATTTGAACGGCATACAACCACGACGGGCATGTGTCCTGCTCCAATAGTCGGTAAGCAATATCCTCATGGCCATGATCCGCCAACACATGGAGAATGAATGGTGTCGACAGGAAGCCAGTGTTCAAATGATAATCTTGTTCCATTACGAGCTGCGCCAGTTTATCGGCAACAGCTTGTCTTTTATCCTCTTCCGCTAGATCGAATGCGAGCGTGCGAACGTTCGGTGCCTGTCTGCCGTCCAATAGTAGTCCATTCTCTTGAATGAAATAGGTGTTGTATACCCGCTTAATCTTCTCGTACAGCGCCTGATACTTTGCTTCCTCTTCCGTCTTTCCGATAACGCGCGCCATTTCGGCAAGCAGTCTAGTGGAATAGGCAAAATAAGCCGTCGCAACGTCCGGGAAGCATCCGCCGGTCTTGCTCAACACAGCGGCGAGATTACTAAATTCCGTGTCGGTTTCGAGCCATTCTCCCCAATGGAACTTCGTATCCCAAATGTAGTTGGCATCCAGCTCTCCGTCCGTGCAATTCTGATAGGCTGGCGTCTCCTTGAAACGTGGATTCGCATTGTTCGCGTTAGAGGCCATGTAATCTACCCATGCCTTAGCGGAATCGAACTGATTTTCAACGATTGCCTTATCGCCGTAACATAAGTACATGGTCCACGGTATGATGACAGCGGCATCCCCCCAACCTGAAGAACCGTCGAGCATGCTGGGCATGCCCGGCTTGCGGAATACCATCATCGGATTCGTACTAATCTTGGAGAGCCGTTCCCATTCCTCATCATTGTGGTACCCGATTACAGTAGGCACCGTACTTCCGACGGCCCCGTCGGGGAACTGTTCTGCTGCCAGGTCAGCCATCCACTTCTCAAAGAATGGATATACATGCATGAAGTCCGCGGCGGTTCTGCTGAACACCTGCGCATCCCCGGTCCAGCCTGCTCTCTCCCGAGTCGGACAATCGGTAGGCACCTCCATGAAGTTGCCCTTCTGGCTCCATCTAGCATTAGAAACCAGCTTATTTATTAACGGATTCGAGCAACTGAAATCGCCCGTCTCCTCCAGATCCGAATAGATGGCCACAGCTGTAAAGCAAGCTGGATTCACAACTCCCGGATAGTTCTTTACCAACACGTAGCGAAACCCGAAGATCGAGAACCGAGGACGATAAGTCTCCTCGCCTCCTCCTGCTACAATGTAATGCACTTCCTGGAAGTCTTCCAGCGTGCCATGCTCAGCAAGATTGGACAGCGTAAAGTTTCCGTCCTTATCCAGCGCCTCCCCATGAATAAGAACAACTTTCCTGCCCGCTTCTCCTTGTACCTTCATTTCGACCCATCCGGCGATATTTTGTCCGAAGTCCAGCACCGTTTCCCCATTCGGCGTCTGAAGAACCTGAGGAGAGAACCGTTCCTTCTGTCTTACCGGCACGCTGCGGGTAGCGATCAGGTTATCGTAACCATCCTGCTTGGCCGTTACATGCTCCCATGAATTGTCGTCATAGTCAGGCAGATTCCATCCTTCGATGTTGATTGTAGCGTCGAAGATTTCGCCCGCCTTCATATCGGATTTCTGCAACGGTCCACACGATGTCTTAAAGGTCTCGTCACTAGCGATGATCTCTCTGCTTCCGTCATCGTAGGTCAATTCTAACTGCCCTAGGAAGCCCACTTTGTAGCCAAAATTGTTCTTCAAGTTCGCACCGCCGGTCGTTCCCCTCCACCAGCCGTCTCCAAGTATGACCCCTAGCGCATTCACCCCTTCATTCACAAGATGCGTTACATCGTATGCCTGGTACTGCAGCCGCTTATGATAGGAGGTGAAGCCCGGCGTGAACAAATGGTCCGTGCCCTCGATTCCATTCAAATAAAAGCTATATAAGCCTTTTGCTGTCAGGTAGGCTCTTGCTGCGACGAGCCCTTTCTTAACGACAAACTCTTTGCGAAGATAAGAAGCTGGTTTATAGGCGTCAATGTTTATCTCCTGCTCCGGTTCGATCCAGCGAGCCTTCCAATCCTCTTGGTGCAGCAAACCCGTTTCGAAGAAAACCGGCTCACTGAACGGTGATTCCTCTCCCTGATTGCTCCATACTTTCACACGCCAATAGACGCGCTCCGTCGATGTCAAATCGGGACCTACATACCGAATGTGCTGCGATTGGGTTGTTTCTCTTATGCCGCTGTCCCAAGTTGATTCCGTGAAGTTCTTTGTTGCAGAGGTTTGAAGCCGATAGGCGCTTTGCATGACGTTTAATCGGTCACTGACAAGCTTCCATCCTAAACGCGGCTTTACTGTATCCAACCCTATAGGGCAATCCAAATATTCCGTTCGTAACGAAGTCGCTTCAATCATATGGTGTAACCTCCTTAAGATGAATCCGATCTATTTCCCTTACACGATACCACTTAGGTCAAAGCCCCCTCTAACACTTAGCCGACTTTATCGGTATCGTTATGACGACTTTAAGAAGTCGTTAAAGTTCCATTCATGAAGTCGTCTAACCGTTAGAGAAGAACGTTGATTTATCTTAAAGTGGAGAGGATCGTAGGATAAGCTCACATAGGAGGGACATTCGATGACGGATTTTTCAAGCGTTAAAGGCAAAGTTGCAATTGTGACAGGCGCCGCCGATGGCCTAGGCAAGGCAATCGCGCTATGTTACGCGGAGAATGGAATGAAGGTCATTGTATCCGATATTAACGCTGATAAGGGGATGCAATGTATCACGGAGATTCAATCAAATGGTGGTGAAGCGTCTTTCTTTAGAGCGGATATCAGTAAAGAAGATCAAGTATCAAACCTAATCGATTTCGCGGTCTCAAAATACGGCAGATTGGACGGCCTTGTGAATAACGCAGGAATCGCGGCGGACAATCGACCAGCCCATGAATATTCAACAGCAGAATTCGATCGGTTAATGTCCATAGACTTAAGAGGCGTCTTCTTAGGAACCAAGTATGCTGTAGAAGCCATTCTGAAGTCCAAATCCCTCGGTGGGTTTATTATTAACATTGCATCGCTTGCCGGCATATTAGGCAACAGCTCCATGGCGATCTATTCTTCGGCAAAACACGGCGTTGTCGGTATAACCAAGAGTGCCGCGTTGGACTATGCTCCGTATAACATCACTGTCAATGCTATATGTCCGGGAACGTTCAGAACCTCCATCTGGGGACAGACACCGGAAGAGATCGTCAATCAATATGCCAAAATATTCTCGCCAAGCGGAAAGCTGGGCGATCCGAAAGAAATCGGTCACTTAGCCTTGTTCTTAGCCTCCGATTTGGCTCGGTATGTTAGCGGCTCCGCCATTCCGATCGACGCCGGCTCCAGCGCAGGCAAGGTCACGCCGGCACAGTGGTCTCATCCGGAGATTCTTGAGTAAATAACAGGGATTGAAAAATCCGAACAAACAAACAGAAGACAGAACCCCCTTCATGGGTGGTCAAGACCCCATTTTTCGGACATTGAAAAAAAGCCCTAGGCTGCAAGCTGGCGTCGGTACTCTACCGGCGTCAGCTTGTTTAATTTACG
>NZ_BTCK01000011.1:0-138950 GCF_033239625.1 Paenibacillus sp. CCS19 | reverse complement strand
GTACCAGAGCCAGCTTGCGAAGTAGGGGTTTTTCTTACTGTCCATTAATTAGGGTCTTGACCACTTCACGCTAGAAGGAAATCGGGGCTTGCTTCGCCACATTAAACTTGTATATGTAAAACTAGTCCTACAACACGGATTCCGGGTTCAGACGACTGACAACCAATTGTCCTTCAATTTGCTGGGGGTTGCGAAGCAGGTTGAAGATCGGACAAACCTGCTCGATCGCTTGATGAAGCGCCTGCAAGGTTTCCTCTGACTCTTCGGATTCTATTACCAATTTGTATTGAATGTTATGAGGGTAAATCGGGATATGCTCATAACCTGGACGACCGGCAAGCGGGTGCATCTCTCCTGTTACTTCAACTTCTAGCGAATGAAGGGAGACCTGTCTTTCAGCGGCTTGGATTAATGCGATGTGCGTCAAGCAGCTTCCCAGCACCCCAAGCTGAAGCTCAGGCGAAGAAGGGCCAAGGTTATAACCCGCGAAATCCGGTGGACTGTCGCTTATGACTTGAAAATCACGAATTCGGATTTCCCGAACGCCGCTTCTTCCTGACGCTCTTGCCTTAGCACTGAGAGAGTTAACTTGATCCGGCTGTTGTTCGGCTAGAGCTCTACGAGCTAGAAGCGCTTCCCTCTTCTGTGTCAAGTATTCATTCAAGGTTCCCATGCTTCTTCTATCCCCTCTCCTATATTAGCTTAGAACGCAGGAACAACCGCTACTCCGTATTTCTCTTCAATAAATTTCTTCACTTCCGGTGTTGTTAACGCGTCGTCCAACTTCTTAATCTCATCTCGATTCTCGTCCCCGCTTCTTACAACGATGACATTCGCGTACGGCGAATTTGCGTCTTCTCTGAACAGCGCGCTCTGCGGATCGATCTTAGCTTCCAGAACCAAGTTTGTATTAATGATCGCTCCGTCCAGATCCGGCAGAGATCTTGGCAATGTCGCGGAATCAGCTTCTACGAATTTGAGTTTTTTCGGATTGTCGATGATATCCTTCGGCGTTGCTTCGTAAGTCGTCAGCCCGTCTTTGAGCTTGATCAAACCCTGCTGCTGCAGGAGAACGAGAGCACGATACTCATTGGATGGATTGTTCGGAATGCCGATTGTGGCGCCTTCTTGGATTTCATCCTTGGATTTGAGCTTGCTCGAGTAGAAGCCGATCGGCTCCACATGCACTTTCGCCGTCACGGCGAAGTTGTAGCCCTTCTCGTCTTTGACGGAATCCAAGTAAGGAACGTGTTGGAAGTAGTTGGCATCGATCTGCTTCTCCTGCAATGCCGGATTCAACTGTCCTTCATCGTCGAGCACTTCGATCTCCAGATTAATGCCTTCCGCTTTAAGCTTAGGCTTGATGAACTCCAAAATCTCAGCATGAGGCACGGCTGCCGCTCCGACTTTTAACGTGACTTCTTTAACCGGCTCGGAGGCGGACGAAGACGCACTGTCGCTTGGATTTTGATTAGCAGAGGCTTGCTTAGAACTATTGTCGGAGGACCCCTTGTCATCCGAACCGCATGCAACGGCAATCAAGCTCACAACAAACAGGAAGGCAACAAGGACGACCATTCTTTTCTTAGACATTTTCTCTCCTACTTTCTTTTATATAAATTTGTGATACCTTCAAATCGCTTTTCGCCGGCAAACGAGTATTATTCGAGCTTATAACGCCTGTTGTGAATGGACTTCGCTATCCCATCGCCGGTCCACTGAATCGATTGAATCAGAAGGATGATGACCAAGACGGTGGCGAACATGATATCCTCCCGAAATCGTTGGTAGCCGAAGCGAATCGCTAGACTTCCTAGCCCGCCAGCCCCGATAGCTCCGGCAACAGCCGTTAATTCGGTAATTCCGATGATGGCAATGGTTACGCCTCGCACAAGTGCTGGAAGTGCTTCAGGAATGAGAACACGGAAGATGATTGTAACGGGCGAAGCTCCGACTGCGATCGCCGCTTCAATCTTCCCTCCGCTCACTTCCTTTAACGAATTCTCCACGATTCTTCCCAGGAAAGGGGCAGCGCCGATCGATAACGCAACGATAGCAGCGGTTGGACCAAGCGAAGTTCCTACGATCAGCCGCGCTAAGGGAAGTAAAAGCACGATCAGGATGATAAACGGAATCGATCGAACTCCATTGATGAGGAAGCTGATCACCTTGTTGATAGGCACGGACTGCAGGACATGCCCCTTGTCGGTTACAACGAGCAGAATACCCAGGGCCAACCCTAATATAAGGGCGAAGAAGGATGACCAGGCCACCATATAGAGAGTCTCTCGAAGAGCTTTCCACAGGAGTTCAAATAAATCGTTTTTCATATCCCCTCCCCCACTCCTGCGATTAAGCCTCGTCTAGCACGATATTGCTCCAGAACGCCTACGAATCTCCGCGCGGTATCGCTCTTCGGATTCAAGAACAAATTTGCAACTGGACCGGTCTCCACGATTCTCCCATTCTCGATGACGGCCATGCTATCGCATATATGCTGGAGAACCTCCAGCTCGTGAGTAATAAGCACGATCGTCAGCTTCAACTGGCGGTTAATGTCCTTTAGCAGTTCCAAGATGGAATAGGTCGTCTCCGGATCGAGAGCCGAAGTCGCTTCATCGCTTAGAAGTACATCGGGTTCATTCGCGAGCGCGCGGGCAATACCAACCCTCTGCTTCTGCCCCCCGCTAAGTTGCGCCGGGTATGCTTCTTCCTTGTCGGACAGGTTAACCAAGTCAAGAATCTCCCGGACACGCAGCCGAATCCGCTCCCTTGGATGACCTGCGACCACGAGCGGAAACGCAACATTCTGATACACGGTTTTACCGTCTAGCAGATTAAAATGTTGAAAGATCATTCCGATCTTCTGCCTAGCCTTGCGAAGTCTACGACCGCTCAATTGCGTGATATCGTCGCCTCCGATCCAGATACGCCCCGAATCCGGTTCCTCCAGTCGGTTCATGCACCGGATCAGCGTGGATTTGCCAGCCCCGCTAACTCCGATAATGCCGAAGATTTCACCTGCGGCTATCTGTAAATCGATGCGGTCCAGCGCTGAGACGCTTCCTTTTGTCGTCACGTAGGTTTTGCTCAGTTGCTCCACGAGAATCAAATCGTCACCTCCTCATACAATAAAAAAAACTAAGCCCTTCCCCCTTCATCGAAGGACGAGTACTTAGTTTCCAGATATCTGGTCAGCTTAATGAACCGTATTAAATTCTTATTATTCCGATGTGCTTATATCAATTTAATTCATTTTTCATAAGGTGTCAATATCTTCCCAAACAGGAAGCTTTTAATTATACTATTCACATCAAAACACTTGTATTTGGGAGGCTTATCATGAGCATTGCAACACGCCAAATGAAACTGTCGGCTTATCTGGTTGGTACCGGCATGCATGTCGCCTCATGGAGACTGCCGCAAGCGCTCGCTGGTGCCAGCATTGATATCGACTACTACAAGAAGCTTGTAAGAACAGCCGAAAAAGGGAAATTCGATATCGCATTTCTAGCAGACAGCCTAGCGATCAATGAAGTCTCTCATCCCAACATTCTAAATCGTTACGAGCCGATCACACTTATCGCCGCGTTGGCGGGCAGCACGGAGCACATCGGCATTGTCGCAACAGCATCTACCTCCTACATCGAGCCGTTCAACCTCGCTCGTCTGTTGATGTCCGTCGATCATATTAGCAAGGGTCGGGCTGGCTGGAACATCGTCACGACCCGCGATTTATCAGGCAACACAGCGAGAAATTTCGGTGCCGAAGAGCATCTTGAGCATGGATTCCGCTATCGAAGGGCGAATGAATTCCTGGAAGTGGTGCTGGGACTGTGGGATAGCTGGGAGGACAATGCGTTTATTCACGACAAAGAGAGCGGAGTGTTCTTTGATCGCAACAAGCTGCATCGGCTCCAGCACAAGGGAGAGTTCTTCTCGGTGGAAGGTCCTCTGAATATCGGTCGTTCCCCACAAGGACGCCCCGTACTATTTCAGGCCGGCGTCTCCGATTCCGGGCAAGAGCTCTCTTCCCGGGTAGGAGAAGTCATTTTCTCGATCAAGTACGATTTCGATGATGCGAGGGCTTACTATGATACCTTCAAGAACAAAGTAGCGGCGGCCGGTCGGAATCCGGATCAAGTTTATATTTTACAAGGCATCTCTCCCATTATCGGCTCTACAGAAGAAGAGGCCAGAGAGAAAAGAAGCCGACTGGAGTCCCTCATTCCCGAAGAAACCGGCATCGGTTTCTTGTCCGATTATTTTCAAGGCTTCGTCGATTTCACCGGCTTTGCACTTGACGATCGGGCCGTGGATGCCGGACTCGATCGCCTCCCGATGACCAAAACCGATTACTTGAAGCATCAGCCGATTATTGCACGGATAAACCCGACACTTCGCGAGGTTTACTCCCTTCTCACGGGATCGTTCAGCAACGACCATCTGGTCGGTACTCCGGAGAAAATTGCCGACACTTTAGAGTATTGGTTCCGAAACCGCGCTGCCGACGGCTTTATGCTGATGGCGCCTTCGTTACCCGACGGTTTGGAGGATTTCGTCGAGCAGGTCGTCCCCATTTTGCAAAAGCGCGGCTTGTTCCGTTTGGAGTACACCGGCTCTACCTTGAGGGAGCATCTGGGCCTTCCGTTTCCGGCAAACCGTTACGCTTATGAACCCGGATTCGCCCCCTAATGGGGATTCGCCAAAACAACAAAAAAGCACGCCAGATAATTGGCGTGCTATATTTGTTGGTGGTGCCTAGTGGGCTTCATCTCGCTCAGCTCGTTGATCCATCATGGGTTGTATGAATCCTTATTTTAGGCTGACGATGCTTATCCTTCGCAGATTTTAGCGGTAGATTCAGACGCCGTGCTCGTCCGTTTGAAGCTAATTCCTCGAAGTGACACTTCCACTCCCTGCGCGCGGACTGAACCCCAGGGGTTCGCCCAAGGAAGTCGGGGGTTGTATGAATCCTTATTGTAGGCTGACGATGCTTATCCTTCGCAGACTTTAGCGGTAGATTCAGACGCCGTGCTCCTCCGTGAAGCTTACTCAATGATGCCTACTCATTCACTCCGTCCGCGCGGACGAACCCCATTAGGGGTTCTCACCCCTAGGCAGTCCTCCAAATAAACAGAAAACCACGTCCAACGGACGTGGTTTGATTGTTTAGTTGGTGGAGCCTAGGGGGATCGAACCCCTGACCTCATCGCTGCCAGCGATGCGCTCTAACGTAGTTATCAGTTTAGCACCCAAAAAGCAGAATCTCAACGCAAAAATAAAGCCCCCGCATGAAAAAGCAGGAGCTCTAGTAAAACAAACTAACCTTTATTACTAGTGATCACATTTTGTGCCAACAATTTCTTATTACCTAGCCGCTCATTCGTGTCAATTCCCATCGCTGCGATAAAGCTCCCGATCCGTAAGTTGAACTTAATAACTACTTTATTGCGAAATACGTCAACTTGACCAACGATGGTGTTTAGCATCATCTTCTGCTTAGCAATGGATGAACGTCTAAATACATCACGCCAGATTGGTATCCGTTTTTTAAGTACTTCAAGTTCTGTACGCTTTACATTTCGTGAATTCAGCTCTTGTTCAAGATCAGCAACTTTGGACTTCAAATCATTTACTTCGTTTTCTTTGTCACTCATCATAGTGCTGATCTTCTCTCGAGTCAAAACACTCTTTCCCATAATGACTTTCATCAATTCATCATCCAAAGCAGTAAGTTCTTGAGTAGCTTTAGCCAACTGCTTTTTTATGCCTTTTAGTACTTTTTCTTCATCGCTTACCTTTTCACTCTTTAACTTATTAAGTTGCTCATCAATATCCCCGCATTCCAGATGATCAAGATATCGATAAACTTCATCTAAAACAATACCTTCGAGTTTCTTCTGAGCGTAAGTTGTTTGACCCGAACAAGCGGTTACTTTCTGAGCGCCTTTCCCAGAACAACGATACTTTGGATACCTATAACTCTGAATCGAACCATCCTTTAATTTGTGATCTTTTTTATTCCAAGTAGCGGATAAGACATGACCACAACATCCACAACGACTCATACCAATAAGTAACAAAGTGCTCTTGGTGCTCATCAGAATATTCTCTTTATTTTTGTTTTTCCTGTTTTCAGGGTTCCGACCTTCTCGTACTGCTTGGACTCGATTCCATTTCTCCTCGTCAATGATGACCAGTTCAGGATTAGGTTTTTCAGCATAGATTTCTTCACTTGACCCCCGATTTATTGCCATGAACCCCTTATATAGAGGATTACGAAGGACAACACTAACTGATGGGGAAGACCAAGGCTTACCTCGATTTGTTTTTAATCCTTTCTCATTAAGTAATTTAGAAATTCGATACTGACCATACCCCTCTTGATCCACAAGATCGTACATCATTTTAACAATCTCTGCTGCATCAGGTTCGATCACTACTTTATGTAACACCCTACCTCGATTACTAATCTCGCCAGACTCCACAATGGTATAACCATATGGTACAGTTCCCCCTCGATAGACTCCCTCTTTCACCATTTGATCGTGACTGTTCTTTACTCGATGTGTAGTATTAACACTTTCTGTATTTGCAGTCCAAAATCGGAGATAGTTCGTCAACTTATCCATTTGACCTTCAATTTTTTGCTGACCTTCCTTAACAGACCACATTTCAATTCCTTGCTTAACAAACCACTCTAAAACGAACGGGGTCTCGTCATCGATTCGACCAAGTCGGTCAAACATAAACACCAGTAAGACATCGAATTTACCTTTGAGAGCATCATCTTTTGCCTGTTGAATTACGTCTCGATTCTCTGCACGAGTCTTAAATCCCGAGACGCCTTTCTCGTAGTATTCACATTCTTCCGCCAAAACCCAACCTGGCATGCTTCTAATAAAGTCATGACAAGCCTTTCTCTGAGTTGGAATATCACCGCCGTTCTCAGAGAAATGAACCTGCTTCTTAGTCGATACCCGATAAAGTGTTCCAACTTTCTTAACTTTTGTATCGCTATTAGTAGTGAAATTATTAGCATTTCTATTTGCTACAACCATTTTAAGTGCCATCCCTTCGCAAGTATAATTAGTCGAAACAACAACGATCCTTGTTGTATTAACATGTCAATGAAGTGTTTTCAAACTCTTTCTTCGTAATGCCAAGTGCTGATATAAATGGTCAATTGCGTCTACAAAAGTGTCTGCTTCGCGTACTCGTCAACCAGGGTGATAAGCAACATTTCCTTTGCATCACTATCAATTTCCGAGAATCTGAGTTCAACCCACATCCCAAATTCCTTGTTATACCGTTTGAACCCCACCACGCATTCGTCTTCTAACACCAAATCATAATCGCTTTTCGATAAATTTGTTACAGCATGCATAAGCAAATCACTCCGTGAGTAGCAAATTTGGAGTATTAACCCCATGCTGCTCTAAAGCACCTCTTGAATAATTACCAAAACTGAAGTCATTCTCCGAAATGAACAAAAAAAAAAAAAAAAAAACAGAGCACATTTGCTCTGTTTCTGGAGTGGTTCTATAGATCGCCAAACTTCTCTTGAAACTCTTGTTTAAGAACAGCTGTTTTAAGCTTATTACCGTTTTCTTTAACAACGTCTTCAATTGTGGAAATTTCAATATTACTTAGTTCGCTTAGTTTGTTTGGTGCTGCAACCTTAAGCGCCGGCTCTGGAATTCCTCTTTTCACATCAAATTTCAAGCTTAAAAATGCACCTTGAGGGTTCTCAAAAGCCTCACAAAAACCAGCGTATTCAGGACGCACAAGAAGATACATCGCCTCGTACAGATTAAGATCATATTTTTCGCCTGATTTAACATTTCGATATGTTAAATCTCGTTCGGGATGGATATCAGTTTCAGCATCCTTAGCGCTCGATATTACAGGTACTTGTATGTCAATGTCCGACCAGACTTTTAAACCTACGGTCCTGGGACTCCCTGAGACAGGGCGATATCTTAACAGGCTATCGACGTGGAGCGTCCCGGATTTACTACCAATGTTTTTAACCTTATCAGGTTCCAATTTGTTAAACAGCTGTTTTCCAGCAGCTATTGCTCTCTCGGTAGAGGTTATGCTGCTCTTACGATAGACTTGAAAAAGGTAATCATACATGGCTAAGGAAATATAAGAGAGATCATCGAGAATATCAGGGCTTTCAATTAAATTGACCGAGTTTGGTATTTCCGTAATATCCTTTTTAACAAGTTGTTTGTTTGCTCGCGGCTTCCTAGATACTTTCTTTAATAATGGTGCAAAGCGTTCATAACCTTCTTTAATTTCCCATAAAGTCTTCCCTCCCTGGGAAGTAGGTCTATCAATTTCAAAGATATCTGCTTTGATACTACCCCTTACCAGTTTCAAGTATGGTGTAGGTAGCTTAATTAACTCTTTGTCATTATCTATAACAGTTATTAACTTGGGAACTTTATTATCTTTATCATCTACAATAACTTCTATGAACTCATTAGTCTTTATCCCTAACTGTATACCTTTAGGATCGACTACTATTTGCCCATCAACCTCGTATTCACACGAAAAGAAAGCTCCATATTCGGGCTTGATAAGTAAAAACATTAACTCATATAAATTTAAGTGAAACTCCTCGTCTTTGTTCACTTTCTTGTACGAAATATTATCCAATTGCTCTCGAGTAATGAGCTTATCCAATTGCTCTCGAGTTATGAGCTTCTTCTTCACAACATCAAAATCGATTACTGGAACCTCAATTGGTACATCGGAACGGAGAGTTGCTCCGATTATTTTAGGGCTAGTATCATAAATCCTCTCGCTCAGAGGATTATAGTATTTAAGTCCACTTTCATGGTTTAACTCAGTTTTCACCTTCGCTATCTGATCATCATCTAAAGCGATCTCAGTCGTCTTATTAGTTACTGTTGCCGGAGCTTTAGTTGAACCTAGTCCAAGTACTTTGACAAGATGTAATGTGCCTGATTTAACGTAAAGTTCAGCTTTTAGAGAAGGATCACTCTCGAGACGCTCATTTCCAACTTCAATCATAAATTCTCTTTCCATAGAGGATTTAGGAGGATTTTGACCTACATTTTCACGTTCTTTTTCTTTTATCCTCGTCCTCAACTTAGCATCCCGATTAAAGTATCCTTTTTTCTCTTTACTCAATGAAGTCAGCCTCCCCAAGTCACAACCTATATTTGATTATTATAGCAAGGAGGGGGCTGTTTCCACAGCACCTACGATAAACACATCCAAAGGGATATTACTACTGCTGAAAAATGAAAATAAAAGCACCAATCCCGTTCGGCAGACCGATAACCAGCCATGCTGCACAGAATAGGTGCTATTTATAATTGTTCCTTCGGTTTTTATAAAAATATCCTTCCAGTTCTAAAACTGTCTTAGCATTTATAAAACATGTCCTGATTGTTCTAAAACTGACTTACTCGTTATAAAAATGTCGGACTCGTTATAATGGTCTCAAAGCTTTTATAAAACTTCTCAATTAAGAATGTTCTTAATAATGTCGACCCCGTAGACTACACCAAGCTTAGAGCCGCTGTCCCAGTTGACGAAGATCGTTCCTGCATCGTCCACAAAGTTTACTGTACCTTGGTCGCCTGGCTTGAGCGTAGTGTAGGGATCGGTCATAGATACTAATTCGACTCTCCTGCCTTTTGGGTTATCTTCCCGTATCTGTTTTACCTGTGCACTATTCGGAAACATGAATTGCTAGCCCCTCTAGACAGAGTACTTCCTGCAGATCGTGGTACTCTCCAACACATTCGGCGTTACCATCGAAAACGCGGATGAAGGTTATCTTGTCTACGTGATTGTTGATTCTGGTTACCGAGAAACCAGTCTCGGAATTAAAGTGATCCTCGGTGAAGGACGCAGGGAAGTCGCTATCCTTTAAATGCTGTTCCAGACCCGACTGCTTACAGTCCGAGCAGGTCAAGGAATGATGAACATACTGCTGATTGGAATTCTCACACTGCTCATGGCACATAATACTGATCCTCCTCAATATGGCGAAAGCTCATATACGACTGTCGCTTCTTCGAGTGAAGTCAGGTCGAATTCGCTGTATATGGCGCTTACTAGTTCTTTGAGTTGTTTCTGACTATAACCGAGACGCTGCGCCCCTAAGATCGCATATCCAAGGCATGCATTATTGCTCCACCGGCTCTCGGGAACCTGCACATGCGGAGCCAATAACTTAAAGCGGCAATCGACGCATAGCACCAATCGCTCGACTCCTTTAAGGAAATCAGTAACATCATTACTACCATTACAATTTTGGCAGATCATCGAGCTGCACCCCCATCGGATAAGATAATAAAACCCTCATACGTTGGTTGTGGATGATAATCCAAAGGAAGGGATAGTGCAAGTGGTTTTAAGCGAGAGGGCGCTCAGTGGCGATTTGAAGCAGGTTAAACCCGTAGCACGATAGTATTGATTAGCACATGTTGGTGTTTAGGGAGCTACTTCAAAGCTATTTGATAGAATTTTTCAAGATACCAATGTATATTAGATAAAAACTCAATCAGGAGATGAGCTATATGGCAGAAATATAAGATTTTCTCTCTCGAAAAGCCCAGTTTGAACTTGTAAAGCATAACTACAAACAAAATGATGAGATTGTCGAACAAGATGGGAAATACATCGGAGTTTTGACCAAGCAGAGGACTGAGTCGCTGCGGAAAACGATTGATATGATGGAGTTTAAAAAGAGTCAGATTGAACAGATGATGTTGGAGTACGAGGAAATACAAATCGGGTACGAAGAATTGGTTAATGAAGCGGTGAGCTTTCTTGGAGTAAGGAATAATGGAGTGGAATTTGCCCCTAAAATTTGGGATCTCTATGTTGATGTGAAGGGGCATTGTTGGGTAATTAAAATAGAAAAGTAGGCAGTGGATTGACCACTGCCCCCGCTTATACGAACATTTTTTGCATTAAACTCTTTTTAAGTTCAACTAAAGAATTTAGTTTTTGGGTTTCAATTTCTTCCTTTTTTGAAATTACGGTTAAGAATTCAGCGATCTTCTCTTGTTCCTCAAACGAAGGCAAGTGGATCTCAATTCTAGAAAAATCTGAATAGCTTATTGCTTTACCATCTCGTATTCCATAAGTTAAGTTATTTAGTTGGGAAATAAATTTATCTGTCTTAAAATAAAATCTAAAATAGTCTGTCGACAATCTTATTTGTGGTTTTACTCTGAATATTGTGTACGCAGGACTTAACAATCCCTCATAATAAGAGGTCTCGATCCCGCCTTGAAATGATCTGAGACTGATAACAAAATCATTTGGACAAACGCGTTTATAATTCACTAAATTTTCATTCGCAAATTGCATTTTCATTTTCAACATACTTCTAGGAATAATTCCTTGATCTTGTGTTGAAGATAAAACTTCTAATTCACCATCGTGTTTTTTATCACTTATATTTTCAAATAAATCACCAGTACGAATATTGCTTTTCCAATCAGGAAAATCGTGTCCATTTTCTTTCTTAAAACGGATTGACTTTGAAAAGATTTGATCCCAAATTCCCTTTCTAACCTTTTCCAATAGAAGAATTTTTTCACGTTGCTTGTCTAATTTTTGGTCTAAAATCGAGAAAAAGTCACCTACTTTTTTCTGTTCCTCCAATGAGGGCAAATAAAAACTATACCCTCCTAGTTCCTCTCTATTGATTTTCGGCATACCTGTTCTCATAGATACTGAAGTTGAAAACTTTAGAAACTGTTTGCTTAGTAATATTTGGAATAGAAACTGAGGCAAAATTACATTTTCTTTAGATGACATAGGATAACAATCAGCACTACACAGTCCTTTAAACTTCGGATAAGCAACCTTACCCAGCTCGGGTCTTATTTTCCCATAAATAATATCATCTTCTTTGAAAACATATTTACCACTAATTAATTCTTCATCTTTAACCAATTTATACTCAAGCAATCTCCCCGTTTGCTTTTCAATATTTCCTGGACCAATGTGTGGATAATTTAAGTATTTCTCGTCTGTCGGATCTACTAATTTTGAATTTATCTCAACACAGTCATAGAAACTTCTTTTTTGCCAAGGCAGATAATCTGATGCAGCCTTTAATTTAAAGCGAACTTCAGGAACCTTCCCCTGCTCAACATTTGAACTCATATACCCAGCTCCTTAAAATATAGCACCAGCTCTTTATCTATTATAGAAATCTCATTGTCGATTTCTCTAATGCGTACTTGTAGCTGTGAGATGTCTATTGATTCCTCTTCCTCAAACGTATCTACATAACGAGGAATGTTCAAATTAAAGTCGTTAGCTTTAATTTCAAGTAGGGTTGCAGCATACGAATATTTATCAATAGATTGGCGTTTCTTATAAGTTTCCACAATCTTCTCGACATCTTCATCCCGTAATCGATTTTGGTTTTTCCCTTTCTCGAAATCGTTAGATGCGTCAATAAATAAGATGTTTTCATCATGTTTTCGGCACTTTTTGAAAACAAGAATACATGTAGGGATACCTGTTCCGAAGAAAACATTAGCTGGCAATCCAATGACCGCATCCAAATAATTCTTGTCTTCAATTAGGTATTTGCGAATAACCCCTTCTGCAGCACCTCTAAACAAAACGCCATGTGGAAGGACCACTGCCATAGTCCCATTATCATCAAGTTGGTGAATCATATGTTGTATAAATGCAAAGTCAGCCTTTGATGAAGGAGCTAGTTTTCCATAAACACTAAACCGTTCATCATTTAGAAACTTTTCATCTGCTGACCATTTAGCTGAGTATGGAGGATTTGCTACTACTGCTTCGAATCTCATATCGATGTGCCTTGGTTCTTCTACACTATCGGCATTTTGAATGTCAAAGTTTTGGTAAGAAACATCATGTAAAAGCATGTTCATTCGAGCCAAGTTGTAAGTTGTTGAAGTTTTCTCTTGACCATAAAATTTACGAACATTGGCTTCTTTCGCAACTCGTAATAGAAGGGAACCTGACCCACAAGTCGGGTCATACACATTTCTCAAGTCATTTTTACCAATTGTAACGAGCTTTGCCAAAATCTTCGAGACTTGAGGTGGAGTATAAAACTCGCCTGCTTTTTTTCCAGCTGTGGCAGCAAACTGCCCGATTAAATATTCATAAGCATCACCCAAAACGTCGATTTCAACATCATCATGAAGGAATGGAATGTCGTTAATATTCATCATTATCTTTGCGATCAGCCTAGAACGAGACTTTACGTCACGACCCAACTTCGAGGATGCCAAATCCATATCATCAAACAGATGTTGAAAATCTTCCTGGCTTGTTGCTCCTAGGGTCGACTCTGTTACTGCGTTAACAGCTTTCTGGAGCATTTCGATATCGAATTTACCTTGCTCACCTTTAGCAATCTCTTCAATCATGTTTGAGAAAAGATACTCTGGCTCAATCACATAACCAATTTGCTGAATTAGCTCATCCTTTAAGGCATTACGGTAATCAGAGTTCTTCCAAGCTTCACTATAGTTAATTTTGTCTTCCTCAAGCAGTTTATTTACCCGAGCCTCGGTCTTTTCGGACAAGTAACGGTAAAAAATCAAACCAAGGATATAGTTCTTGAATTCATATGCTTCCATCTGACCGCGAAGGTCGTTCGCCATGTCCCAAAGTTTCTTATGCAGATCAGCTTGTTGCTGACGTTGTAATTCAGTAGTTGTCATTTAAACTCCTCCTTGATATACCTCATCATAATGTGTCTTGCGTATTGTTGCTCAAGTACAATTCTCTCTTGAAGCAGGCGATTCTTCCGATGTAACAACCTATGTACACTACCAACCTTTATCTGGTCTGACATAGGTGGCAAAATTATATCCAATGTCCTGAGCATTTGAATTGATAATGCCGCTACACTCGAACCTTGGGTTGCTACTTTTAATTGCTTGCGACAATCCGGGTGCTCGTTGATGAACCATTCAAGGTAGTCTGAGTACAATCCCTCAATTGGCTCGATTATTGCAAAGTTTGAAGGAATCAGTTTACCGACATGCTCCTGCTGCAGTGCAACTGCACGCTGACTAGTAAGACTGATTAAGACCCAACCCTCTTTTGCAATCGGTAGTGTTCCAATACGGTCAATAGCAACGTAAACGTCCTGAGACCCTTCCGACGTGATATTTGGATCTGGACTTAGCCACTCGTTCATTTCCTTCATCGAGTACAATGAGTACTTGCAAAGCGTACTTTTTTCCTCTTCCATAACAGGTACTGTCTGGACTCGTGATAGAAATACTCCCTGCGTGACTGACGCAAATTGTTCTAACTTCAACCCCACCCTCCCCTAACTGCTATTTTACTAAATAGCATTAACTTCATGTCCCCATAATAATAAAAAACAGCAGAAAAGGCAAGACCTTTTCTGCTATTTTTCAAAATAGCATTATGAGTATCGTTTTGTGTGCTCAGTGATGAACTCAATGATTCGTTGAATCATCGATCTCTTCTGTAGGAAAGGCAGCTTGACCGCATCACTTATCTCCTGCTGATTAACAAAGCCGCCGTACTCGTATTCTTGAACAAAGCTCTGAATTTCTTCTGACTGCAATCCGACTTCCCCAGCAAATGATTGTAATTCCTTCATCCGCTCTTCCTGCTCAAATGCGTTGTAGGAATCGTCCACTGAATCGGCGTTCGTAAGTGTTGGAACGACTTTGTTCAAGAATTCCTTAAGTAACTTTGCCTTCAGTCGAAGTTCCTCGTTATCTGCCCGATCGATCTCGTTCTCGATATCCTTAACGGATTTTTTGCGTTGTTCCTCATTATCGAAATCAATGTTTTTAATCAGGTTCATGATATAGCTCACATTAATCCGATCTGTGTGCATTAACTCTATTAAGAAGTCCACATTCGCCAAGATCGACTCTTTACCCCCGCCGCGCTTAACTTCCTCATAAATGCGGAGGTATTTGCTCTTATAATCCTGATATGTTTGTTCTTCAATACCTAAGCGAGCTGGATCGAATTCAAACTCGGTGAAGGTCTGGAGCCGGGTCAAGTATTTCGTAAGATCTCTGAAGCCAACAACAAACTCCTGCTTCTCTTCCTCTCGCTCAAGATTATCTACCGCAGCTGGCGTAGATGCGAGAGCTTTCACCTTTGCAAGCGCTGCTTTGAACAACTGAAGGTACTCATCGTAGCTCTTCATCAAAACATCATCAACATTGTCTGTCTTAGAAAACAACCGAATCGCTTCATCGGTATCTTCCTTCAAGTTTCGGAAGCATACGATGTTACCGTATGGCTTGGTTGCCTTCTCAGTTCGATTTGTTCTCGAGAAGGCTTGGATCAAGTTATGGTATTTCAAGAAGCGGTCCATGTAAAGGATGTTCAAGGTCTTGCTGTCGAACCCCGTCAAGAAGATATTTACCACAAGCAGGATATCGATCTGAGCCGTCTTTACACGTTTGGAGACATCAGCGAAGTATCCCTGATACTTATCGGTCGAGAAATTCGTTCCAAAAATACCGTTGTAATCTTTGATAATGCGCTCTAAACTGTCTCTGGAATGCTCGTCCTGACCATCACCCTCATTGTCTTCGTTTTGTCCGTAAGTGAAAATACCTGCTATCTTCAAGTTATGCGACATGGACCTAAAGGTATCGTAGTACTTGATCAGCATTGGGATGCTGTCTACAGTAAACAAGCCGGTGTATCCCTTACTGCGCGACTTGCGGTCATGGTGCGTAATGATGTTCTCAGCAATTTTACTGATTCGATCATCATGCATCCACACTTCATCTGTCAGGATACCCTTAACGCGAGTTTTATCCTTATCGTCTACTGTGACTTCGACCGTCTTAACATAATCAACTGAGAACCCCAAGACATTGCCATCGTGAATCGCATCCTTAATTAGATACGAGTGTAGACACTTTTCGAAAATGTCCGCCGTTACACGTCCATCCTGACTCTTGTTCTCTTCAAACAAAGGCGTTCCAGTAAAACCAAAATACTGTGCCCCTTTGAAGTGCTTGTTAATCAAAGTATGCATCTTGCCAAATTGGCTTCGATGGCACTCGTCAATAATAAAAACAACCCGTTCTTGCTGGTATGGCTTCATGATCTGTTCGTAACGGGGATTTTTAACGGCATTAGCCATCTTTTGAATAGTAGTTACGATTAACGGCTTCGTTAAGTCCGAAATTTGCGCTACCAACTTACTCGTATCATCAGTCATATCGACCGAATCGGGTTCAAACTTATTAAACTCCGCCAACGTCTGACTGTCCAAGTCCTTACGGTCGACGAGGAAGAATACTTTTTTGATGTGTGGCTCGTTTGCTAGGATCTGGCTCGACTTAAATGAAGTCAAGGTCTTACCGCTACCTGTAGTATGCCAGATGTATCCGTTGTTCTTCGTCTCCAAAGCGCGTTTTACAAGCGCTTCGACTGCAAAGACCTGGTATGGACGCATAACCATCATCTGCTTCTCAGTCTCATTGAGCACCATGTATCTGGCGATCATTTTGGACATGTGACATTTCTCTAAAAAGCTTGATGCGAACTCACTAAGGTTTGTTATTCGGTTATTCTCCGCATCCGACCAAAAAAATGTATGCGAGAACAAAATGTCACCATCCGAGTTGGCAAAGTACTTCGTATCAACCCCGTTACTTACGATGAACATTTGCAGATAACGGTATAATCCACGGAATGAGTGTTTACGATACCGCTGTATCTGATTAAACGCCTCCTTAAAGTCCAAGCCGCGGCGCTTCAACTCAACCTGAATAACCGGCAAACCGTTAATATATAGTGTCACATCATATCGGTTTTTATATTTGCCCTCGACCGTGGTCTGATTTGTTACCTGAAAGTTGTTTTTACACCATTCACGAGTATTCATTAGTTCCAAATAAACCTCTGTTCCATCATCACGTTGGAACACTTGTTTATCTCTGAGGATCTTGGCGGAGTCGAAAATACTCTTCCCATCAATTTGAGTCAAAAACCGACTAAACTCCGCCTCAGTTAAGGGCTGTCCATTTAGTTTCTTCTCATTAAACCTATTCAGCTGCTGTTTAAAATTCTCGACCATTGATTCATAATCATTTATAATAACCTGTTCGTAACCCTGGCGAACAAGTTGCTCAATCAAGTTTTTCTCTAGTTGCGCTTCTGATTGATACGACATACGAACGACTCCTCCTCCACTTTACCCCCACTATACACAGGCTTTTTACATAATTCTTCAAAGAGTCCTCTTTTCCTTCTCCATAACAAGGCTTTCATAGGCAATATGGGGTACTAAAGCCCTAACTAATACTCTTAGGACCTACCAAAATTTCATTTGTCGACACAACTCACCAGTTTTCTGGAAGTATGGTAAAATAAAATAATTATTACTTCAGTTGAGGGGGGTTCATATGTCGGGAAAAAGTGCAGACAAATTGCTCCATGTTCAGAATGGAGTTATCCGTCATCTACTTTATACTAAAGTTGAAGAGAAAGAATTGATTAACCGCTACAGGGTTATCACCAAAAGTGAAGTTAAGAAGAAAATTCAAGATGTCCTTATGCGCCTGGACAAACAGAAGTTAGTCGAGATTGTAAATATATCGCCTGAAATTACTACAGCAGACATCGAAACTTGTTTTGAGGATAACCGTTATAGCCGTCGCCCTAATTTCCGTCTCTTCATGCTGCGCCCACATGACCCCCAATTAAACTCATCAAAATTTATCGCTAGTAACAAAGACGAAGCTGCTGTTCAAAAAATGAACGTGTTGCTTAAGCAGATCGCATATCCCAATGATTCGATTTCTGGGTTATTAGCCATCGATCAGACAATCGTTAACCCTGAAACGTTAGAAATAGCCTTCAAATATCAAGAACGATACAACTTTATCAATCCAGAATCCGAACAGTCAGACTTTATCTATGAGTTGAAGTTCGGGTTCCTTTGGATAAATCTCGATCAAAGATTTGTAAGTATCAGCATTCCAACTGAATCCTTGGTCGGAAATATTTCAAAAACTCTTGAAAGTGCATTCAACTGTTTTGTATCACCCGTTAACATCACAAAGAAAACTGTTGATACAGTCTTCAGTAAGGAAGCCATGAAGCGTACTACATTGAGCAATCCAGACCCCTCTTCTGGAAAACCCAACAAAGCAACTTTTGCGGACAATAATCTTGGTATCAAAGTAAGCCAATTAGAGGGATTTGAAGAATATGATTCGCCTAGCTCTGTTTACCAAGAAGCCATCGATGAAGACGGTGATTTCTTTTCTACACTTGGGGTTAACAATGATAAAGGTAAGATTTATCTCACTAGGCAGCTAAAGGCTTCTGAAATGAGACGTTGGGGGATCTGGCGCATTGGTCAGATAATGGGGCATATTAACTCCATACAGGAGAATGGTGAGATCGATGAAAAGTTTAACACCTTTGGTCTTGAAGAAGATCCTGACCTTGCCACTTTTGCAACTTCGAATGACGAAAAGAAAGTTATTCTTGAGGTTATTAAAGCCGTTGTTACATGTAAAGTTAAGAAGGTCGGCAGTTTTAAGCTTCTTGACCTAAATACTGATAAAATTGTCGGTGTGATGAAGAAGCATGCACTTACAAGGTTCTACCCCTATTGTGAGAAGTGCGACCACTTCTCAGATGTAGTCTGCAGTCAATGCGGTAATGTAGATTTGCTTGAGATTTCAGTAAAGAAGGGACAATCCCCAAGGGTATTTTGTTCGCTCTGTCATAATGATCTTAAGCAAGATAGTGTTCGTTGCTTAATGGATCACAAGATTCGAATCGACACTTGGTATGACGGTGTGCTGGTTAATCCCAAGTCGACCTTAATTGGTCTGGTCGATAAAATCATTAATAAGTACTTCCCAAATGAGGGCTTTACTCAGGAAGAGGAATACTTCTATTTGCAAAATAATGTTGTGCATTACTCAACTAAAATGTCTTCTAAAGTCATGTTCAAGGTCAGGGAGCTAGACCAATTCAAGCCAGTATGGGATAGAACCATTACCCCGAAACGGCGGGAAGAACTTGCGGAAGTACTAAGTCTCCTTTCAGAAAAATGTTCAAAGCATAGCGTTGATGCTTGTCAAGCTTGTCAACATGAGAAAAGCATTGGCTGCATCATGAAACCATTTGTGACCTTTACTAACCATACACTTCACCCTCATCATGGGCAAGAGTACGGCGATATTAGCTTTACAATTAATATGCTCGGGATGGATGATGCGGTCTTCGTAGGTATAGCTAAAAGTTACGAGAAAAAGCCTATCAAACCAACAGATAAAAAAGCATATGAGATGCTGCAACAATTTGTATATAAGTGCAAGGATACAACGGTCAATGTACTGGGAATTGTCGTCGCAGGAGATCTAGAACAGGGGTTCGTAGCTACACTTCAAGACCTTGCCAGAAGATACGGGAAGAAAGTTGTCATGTGGACATATGAGGAATTAATATTAGCGGTGGATTACGCTATCAGAAGCTATGGCTTATCAATCGCTGAGGTTGTAACGGAATTGAAAGCAGACGTTGTCAGAAGAAAGCAGAAGCCCGCAAGCTAAATTGATTATAAAAATACAACCCTGTCATGATGTAACTGACAGGGTTGTATTTTTTTCACCTGGCTGACTTTTTCTTTACTTCCAGCTTATGCTTATGTTTACGCTCTTCCAAAACCTCCTCAACCGTCATGTCTTTAATTACCAATGGAAACCCCTTTTGATTTTTGTGCTCTCTAGATTTATCCATGTCAAAAAAGAAAGCTGCCGTAATTCGCGGCAACTGCAGTACCCCATATGACAGAGGATATTTCTTACGATGCATTTTCAGCAGTTTCAGTTACAGCCTTTTCAGACTTACTACCATACCGGAACGCTGAGTTTCCTTCAAGTCTCTCCAACAAAACCTTTCGTGCAATTTTATATAAGTCTCCTTTCATTCCGAGACGAATCAGGAAAAGCCTGAATGTGAATTTGTCGTTGTCGGACCCTTTCGACTTGGACGAAGCATACTTCAATGTCTTGGCAGTGTTGTTTAACAGCTCAACAAACTGCATGTATGAGATGATCTTCTCGTCATCATGCTCACCTTGGAAGAACTTGAAGATCGCTCTCCTGCTCTCGAAATCGAAAGTGATACCTGGGCAGGATTTATCCGCCACTTCAATAATTGTAGCCATCAACTTTTCGATTGTGTCGACATTAGCATCATGAATGGCTGTCAAGAAGTCCTCTTCGATAATATTTCCGGTGAAACCAACTGCTTTTGCGATAAGCTCTTGCTTACTGTAAATCAGATTAACCAGATTCCTTAGCGTAAGACCATTATGTCCCTCCAAAGAAATGTCTATCTCAACATCCTGTGCGGTTGACTCAGCTGCCGAATCGACCGAAGCAGAACCTCCATCAGGAGAGCCACCGTGCGACGAACCTTCACTGGACAATCTTTTGACAGATACATTTTCATTGGATGGGATGCCTTCTTTAGACGAGGGTTCGGTAATCGACTCAGAACTAGTCAGTAAGCTGTTCAATTCGACTTCATTACCTTCCGGATCGGTTACCTTCCCTGCCTGGTCGACCGAGTAAACCCCGTTGGATGTCTCGAACTGATAAGCAAAGGAAGGGGCTCCCATGTATTTGGGCTTTATCCCAAAATGGTCACCTAACGCCTTAATGATTTCTTTTCTGTCCATAACAACCTCCAAATTAGTCTTGGATTTTCAACGGACAGGTAATTACTACCTTTCGTTGAGGTTGTTGTACCTTACCTTGACTGTAGACGCTTAGCAAGTAAATTTTTACCCAGTAGGCAAAACGATAAAGAACCAACAAAGGTATGAGAAGCTGTAGCTACAAAAAAAACCGGATCAGTGTATCCTTACCACATCGATCCGATTCTTTTCACTTGTCATGGAAAACATAACTGTAGCTCGACCATTTCTTTAACCATTCTACCGTGACTTGGTAAGATCCCTCGCTTCGGAAATCGTTGAGCAAGTAAATAAGGTGTCCAACATGCACCACACTCTACCATTCGGATATATGTTTCCGGTCTTAATTTCATTACTTGGAGAAAATGGCGCTCCCAAGTGATATACGAAACTTGGTTCCCACTCTTCGTCTTTAGCCTCTGAAAAGACTTTAGACATATTAGTAACAACCTCATACCCTTCTATATGATGGATCGACTGCAGCTTACCATCATAGCGAAATGCTATGTAATTGGGCGGTTCCTTTACCCAACCATTACCCCCGACAGGATGAAAATATCTCCTCTTTTTATTAATGATGTCTCTCCATGTAATCGTCCAGCCCTCAGGAGATCCACCTCCTACTGATACCACATATACCATATTCGAGTCTTGCTTCTGCATGGTCATCAAACTCCCCAAATAAACATTCAATTCCTGTAACAACCGCTTCTCGGCATGTGTTCCGCTTGCGTGAGCCATCTTGGAGAACTGGTAAAAGTCTTTCCATGACAGCACCTCGACCGGAAAACCATTTACTTGGTCTGGAACACGATGCTTGGCGTAATCCTTACTGCACTCGCTCAATACGATCAGACGCTTATCAGGGCAGGGACTTTGTAAGAAGGATGTTCTGGTCGCATATTTTTGAAGCTGAGCGATGCCTGGGAGGTTCCAACCTCGTTTAGCTTCAATGATCAGATGAAACTGCTGAGTTAGCTCAATCTCGATATCTGTGAAGCCTTTACCTTTTTCGTACTCCTGCATCCGAATATCGACTTCTTCAACACTGCCGTTCCAATTAAGGACGTTTTGGAGAAAAACCTTAAGGAATGAAGGACACTGTGTCAAACCCCAAGCCACGCTGTAGCTTATATCGTTTTCATTTTCACCTAAGAGCTGAAATACGCTTTTCATTTCTCTACTATGTAGAAATAATTTAGTCATACCAATTACCTCAAGCCATTATGATATCAATCGTTCAGGTACTGCTTGAAACTTATCCAAACAACCCCTCACCTGAATGTTATTTCCCCAAATATAAAACTTCCAATGCTCACCTTCTCTAGAGTTCACTAGCTGAATGTCGGGAGTTATCATTTTTCGCAGTTCTTTGAAGTCTACATAATAGACGTTTCCATCCTCCAAACGAACTGCTAAAACAGCTATGTCTGCATCATCCAAAAGCTCGACCTGTTTAATTGTCAGGTCGAACCAACCCTTACCAATTGTATGGATTTTGGAATATGGTGTGCAAACAACAATCCGTTTTTCACCGCTCACTCCCTGATACATAATTTGCTTCCCCTTGATCGTAGAGAGGGAACATCCATACTTTTGTTTCAACTTGTTAACTACGATTTTCTTGTCAGGAGATGACATTTCAAAATCCTCCATATGTCGTATTTTTCCACATCATACCATATGATCTTGCAGCCTGCAGATGATTTTGAAGGGCTAACAACATGCTGTTAACCGAGTCGCGGCTAAACGTGGTTGCACTATTAAAAGAAAAAGCTGTCAAAGGGATCGACAGCCGAAGAAACATCTATAACAAAAGAAATAGCTGCCGAATTTCTCGGCGAATCGGAAGCAATCTAAATTGTGACTAACCAAATCCTATGCTTATCCTGCAGGATTTCTTTTTCCTTACGGTAAATTGTCCTGAAGTAATTCAGACGCAGGTGACCTTCTAACAGGTGATAAGGTTTTCCCATATCAGGATGAGTAGTGTTTTGAAATACAATTATCGGTGCATTCCATGTCTTGTGCTTTAATATGTACTTCTGCAACCAAGTTTTATCATGTCGTTCGTAAATCTGATACCCAAAAGAATCGATCGTTTCATCGTCATATGATTTTATATTGTCGTAGATCTCATCCTTTGACCAAAGCTCTTCTTTGAAGAACATTTTTTCAAAGCCTAGAAATGCGTAGTCATCAATATCTGCATAATGTCTGTAGACCCAATTTTCCAATGCACATTCAGGAAAATTCGGAAGCAAAGGCGCCGCGCGCTTTTTATACTCTTCGAAGGGTTCTTTCTCAAAAGAGCCATCACCAATTGGTTTCAGGCTCAAAATAAAATCATGGCTCATAAAATCGCCCCAAACTGAATACGTCTAACTTCAATTTCATGTCTTCGCTCAGCAAGAATCTGCTCGATAGCTGCATCTTTCTGTACTAGAGAAAGACCTTTCTGCTGTTTACGTTGTCGGGTTCCGTTGATATCGAATAACTTGTACTTAGCTTTCTGCTCTGGATAGACAACATACGCAACAGGATCAGCGGTTGGCGTTAGTCCCATACGACTTAATCTACTCTGAGTAAATAAGTGGTCCGGTACTTCCTCGGGTAGATAATGTAATATCTCATTACTAGTCATTTGCATCTCCCTTACTAAAGTGGATTTGAATATCTTGCTCCAATTGCTCTGAAAACGACTTACCCCACAGATAACGATCCTTATCACGAAGCGATAGACCAACTGGTTCGGTTAGCTCAACCTTACTTTTATAAGCTAAATATCCTGTCCAAATGACTTCAAAGTTAACCTTATGATTCAAACTATGAAAGTCATTCAACTGATCACAAACTCTAACGTCATACACTGTAAAGTCATTTGGATATAAAACGGATAGAATTGCAGAAGCCATCGGGAGTCGGAACTTCCAGTCAGAGATCAATATCCGTAATTTAGCCTTGTGATCTGGGGTTTTACCGATACTCTCTGTAAGATGCCTAACTGCGTCGTCGAGACTTTTATATTGATCACTTTTCAATAGGTTCTTTGCTACCTTTGACTTCGCACGATTGGCTTTCCAAATAATAATGAAAAAGAAGTCATATGCGTTTAGGTATCCCTGGGTTGCAAAACGCTTCTGAACTACGTCAAAGATGTATGCTTCCTGATTGTATTGCTCTAAATAGTCCATTGAAATCCCTACAACTCATTTCTTGTCATTATTAACTCTGCGATTCTGTTACTTAATAAACACAATGTATACCTTGTTTAATTCCAAAGCGTCTTCTTCTTTATATAGTGATACTTTATCCTTCAGGTCAGCCGAAAGGTTCTTGATCAGGTGCTGCGCGGCGAGTAGTGTATGGTCACCAAAATCATAGATCACCAAGAACTTGAACGCTTCATCCGGATTGATCGACTTCACTTTGGTCTTACCTTCAAGTAAACCATAGATGTCCTTTATCAGACCCGTTTTCTGTTGAGCACCAAACTTAAAGCCGTTATTAATCGGCTTGTTACATTTTATCTCAGCTATAACATTGATATCTCCTGTGACCACAAGGTCATATCCATTGTCGCTTGGCTTGGTGTTTAATACTTGATCCAAATAGACTTGATAATTTTCTCTGACGTAAGGGAAGCGTTCACTAACCCATTCAATGAAGTGGATCGTCGTTCTGTAGGTTATGATATTGTGGATGTCCTTGAGTGTGGTCTTAATGTCTTCAAAGTCTTCAACCGACAATTTTGAATAGTAGTCATCGGGATTGCCGGTTATTTTGTCCGCGACGAATCGGTTAAACCGCGCCTTTAGTTCGGACTCGCGGTTATAAGGATCGCTCATATTTACCCCCATCTGGATCGGAACTCCAAGAGCATCTGATTCAACACTTTGCCCGTTTTCAAACGCTCTACAATATGATCCCGATGATGTTCTGTATCTGCATCAACCGAGAAATGATCATCAAGAGCATTCAGTTTATTGATAAAGTCATCCTTGTGATGGTGGACATATTCTAAGAAAGTATCCTTCTCAAGTTCATCATTAAACAACAGAACGACCTCGAAAAATCGGCTTCGGGCGTAGGCTTCTTCCTGATCTTCTTCATTGTAAAGAAACTCGTTCAGCTTAAACGATGCGCTATCCTTCGTGAAATATTTAAGTGCATAATCCGCATGCACCTTGTGTTCTCGAAATTTGAGGAACGCCCACTCAGGAGCAGGTGTGCTGTACCTGCCACCATCAAGTACGACAATCAAGTCATTATATAACTGTGTGCCAAAGTATTTGATGCTGAGCTTTTGATAACTTGTAGATGAATTCATCAATGCATACGAGTAGAACTCAGGTATGCGCCTATCATATTCGTCATCTTCATCACCTATAGTGATCGTGAACTCAGGGTTATAGACGTTGTAATAGCCGCCGTCATCACTTTTCCATTCACTCTTATTTTCAAGTCGCTTAATGACTTGTTCAAATGGAGATCTGGTTAATAGGAATCGTTTCTTCCACAGATACTCGACATTATTAATATCCGCACTTCTATTAATGTCCGTATTGGTGTCGCCCACCCTTGTGTAGATGTGATTAGCACGAACTCTTCTTCCTTGATCCTGATAATCTTCGGTTAGATAATACGGAGTGTCAGTACTGTTCTTAATGACCAACACATCAACCTCCAAGCCGGAGATCATTAAGTTACGTACTTCGACTCTAGGTCGAATACCTGAAACGAACTTCTTATCCTTTAACAAATCGATCATCTGTTGCTGAGTCTTTCGATTTTCATCGTCCTTAACCCCAACGACCTCGTATGTCCCGTCTACTACTCCAAATATAATGTATGCGTCTCTGTCTACACGATTATTCGCCATACAAATAATGTCGTGTAACAGATTAGCCGAATTACTATGATACTTCACTTTGAAGTCCCAATAATCGTCTTCACGTTTAGAGTCGATTAGCATCAGTATTTCTTCTCTAAGTTCAAACATCATCATTTCACCTTGGCTTTCCTTGCCCCAGGCACGAAATCATTTCGACACCATCTGACAAAGTTATTGGAGTGGAGAAGATACGTCTTTGCTGTCTTCTCCTCAAGAATACCTTCACGTTGTTTTTCGAAAACCT
Source organism: Paenibacillus sp. CCS19 (assembly GCF_033239625.1). Lineage (NCBI taxonomy): Bacteria > Bacillati > Bacillota > Bacilli > Caryophanales > Paenibacillaceae > Paenibacillus > Paenibacillus sp. CCS19. The sequence goes on along the minus strand of NZ_BTCK01000011.1, from coordinate 113,072 downwards.
CATTCTCATACTGCTCGAACAATATCTCTAACTGCTTTATAAACTCGGAAGAAGCCTTCATTGTTTCGAACCCCCTCGGAACAAGTAATAAGCTCATTATACTTATTTGGAATCATTTGTATAGATAAGGCATTGTTGTGATTCACTGTTGTGTTTGGAGTTTATGGGTCGATGATTGTGATTAGGGAAATATCGCTTTTTGTTCATCCGCTACTAGGAGTATCCTTCACGAAAGAAAAGCTGCCGATTTTAGCGGCAGCTCCTTAGCAATTTCTTTATAAATTACCCTTTTCGCTAAACTTAAATTGAGAATCGATCCACTCCTTGACCATTGTCTTGGACCTGAAAAAGGTCTGAGCAATCTCTAAAAGGTCAGAGAGCATAATGTTATCTGCTCGTATTAAGTGAGTACGGAAAGTTGCATCTGTAATTCGTTTACCTGTGGTTAGTGTTGAGTTCAAGCGTTCTTGAATACTACTCTCCATGTAAATATTCACAGCTAGATCCAAATGGTTAAGTTTAACCTGATCGAAATGAGTGTCATAAGAGTCTAAAGCATCCAAATGAATCATTCGACCGATTAACATACCGTCCCCAATTGCTTCTTCGGATAGTTCTTCTAGCGACATACTGAAGTGTCTAGTCTCTCCTTCATTCTTCATATTGGCAACGATCTGAAGCTTCCGAATGCCCATGGTATGATATTCCCACCATTGCTGTCGCTTCCACTCATCTCCACCTATCTCCTCAACTGAATATAGTGGTAAGAACAACTCAGTTCCCTCATGTTGGTTAGGATGAATTAACAATCGTTCTATCCAATACGGATTAGGTGGCTGAATGAACTCTTCTTCAAGAATCAATGGTGGCTGAGTTTTGGAGATATGATACGGATCTAGCCTGATGTATAAATTCTCTGTGCCGTATTTTTGCATCAAGTAAAACGGAACCATAGCATTTAAATAACTATCCAAAAACAGATATGAATCTTTGTATTTACAAGTTCTATATTTAGGCATATTGGGAAACGGTTTATACTTAACTGCATCCAACCGTATCAATTCTAGGTCAGGAATTCCACTTGTCTTCTTGCGTAATTTTTCATATAACTCAGGATGTTCGCGAAAGAGTGGCTGTGTTGGGTGATACTTCTCAAAAGATTTAATCCGATGATAAACACAACTTGCTTTTGAAATCTCAAACGTCATAGCAGATAATGTCATTAGTTCATCTTCTTTATACTCCGGGAAATAATTGCCGATGAAATGAACTAGCCTACCATCTTGGGGTGAGAGATACTGTTTTCTTATCGAAACCAACTTCATTATGTTTTCTTGCTCATATAATAATGCTTCTTTAAGAAATTCAACTGCATCTAGTAAATCCAACTTTCTACTTTCCGCGATATCTTTAATACTCTGTTCATAGACTTCTAACTCATCCATACTGCGCCCCCTCTCCCAACGAAACCGTCACAGTCAATGTCTACCCCTTCAGTGTTACCATAGCTGTGCCGACTGGACTGACCTTATCAGAATCGATAATCGGTAAGTTCAGTTCTTTTAAGAATCTTGATCGTCCACATGGCTTATCTTGTATTGTCTTAGGAAAGGTCACATACAACTTCTGTTTGGCTCTGGTTACAGCGACATACATTAGTCTTCGTTCTTCTTCCACAGTTGTCGGTGGTTCAGCTTTCTCTTTGCACGATTGAACATCCACATCTTTAAGCTCTTCTGCATACTTTGAAGGTAGACCGCCATCGTTACATCCAATGACAAATACATTTTCAAATGCTAACCCTTTGCTCCCGTGAATTGTCAAGAAATACAGGGCATTGTACTTTTCGTCATGGTACTTCTTCAGATTTTCCTTCATTTCATCCTTACGCCGTTTCATCCTCTCATGAAAACCGAGTAAATCAGTCCAAGTACTGTATTTTTCGAGTTCCTTTAGAATCCATTCCTTTTCCTCATCAGTAACATTATCCTTAACTCTAGGAAGAGCTACGAATTGCTCGGCAACTTCCTTCATGTTAACCGGCTTTTCTTGCTTCATATTAACAAGAAGGGTTAGGTACTGTTTTATTGGGAGCGTGTCCTTGGTTTTAGACTTTTCAATGACTAGCGCACAAGCCTCGCGAATAACGTCGGATAAAGTAGCGATGTCTAAGGTTTGATACCACTGTTCTATGGCATGCTTACTGACGAAATAATGTCCCAGTGCGTTGGTCAAAATAGACCTCCACAACTGAAGCTTGTTACCCCTAGAAGCCATCAGCTCCTGCCACATGCTAAATACATTATTAAAATCCTGAATAGAAAAGATACCCATAACATCATCCATTTTCTCGATGACATACGGAACCCCTTTAACATCTAGAGCTTGGAACATACTCTGAAGCTGCCTTCTTGATCTATAGAGAACTGTCGATTTTGTATAGTTGATAGGCTCAACTTTGCCCTCCAATACGAAGGGCTCAAGCTTACCGATCTCCTGGGATCTCGACAGAATCCAGTGAGCTTCTTCTTTGGTATCTGGACACGCTACAATAATCGCTTCTCCATCATCTTTATGGAATGCATCCATCGACTTGGGTATGCGATCATGCTTGTTCTCAGAGATAACCCAGTTACCAGCATCTACAATCTTCCGCTTCGAGCGATAGTTCCTCATCAATCTTATCTCATGGGTGATGTAGATTTTTGGAAAATCCTTAATATAGCTTGGATCTGACCCCCTAAAAGCATAGATCGACTGGTCATCGTCTCCCACTATGATCAATTTCGAAGCACTTGTTGGGGGACAAATTAGTTTGACCGTTTCCATCTGTAAAGGATTGATATCTTGGAACTCATCAATGAAGATATAGTCGTACCTGTTCTGGACGAACTCTCTTGCTTCTGGATACTGAAGCAATGCATCATACAAGTTAATTAGGAAATCATCATATACAACAATCTCGTTGTCCTTTCTTATCTGATTCATCTCGTTAATCATTAAATTGAACCGGACACTAACAGGGACATCTTCCTTATCATCGATTACGCTGTCAAAATGCTTCTCGATATAATCAGTCATTTGGTCAACTGAGAACCCCATATTAATCCAGAAACTTATACGTTCAAAAATCGTCTTTTCATTTTCCTTGTCAAGCTTAAATAGTCTATATTTATTGATCAACTTACGCAGCTCTTTTTTATACTCAAATTCACCCTCATCAGCGTTTCCACCTTGAATCCCTATTGATGAATAAGCAGGATTCTGTTTCTTTAACTGATTGAACAAGCTTATGAATGTGCCATGAAAAGTGCTGACATTGACCTTTGAATTTTCTACCCCAAGGAAGAGATTAACTCGTCCTTCCATCTCTTCTTTAGCCTTGCGAGTAAATGTCATCATACAAATCCGATTAGGGTTAACCTTTTTCATTTGAATGAGATAAGCAACCTTAGCACAAATCGTTTCAGTCTTACCGGAACCAGCACCTGCAATAATTTGAAGATGCTTCTCCATATCATATCGGATGGCTTCAACCTGATTTTCATTAAACGGGTTACCCTTAATCTTTTCAGCAATTTCAAAGAAGCTGCTGTCCCAATCCGTGATCGCGACCGGATTGTCAGATTGGGGAACTTCTAAGATTTCACCGAATCTCGACTTATAAAAAGCATGCTCACTTTCTATTTTATGAAGCTTCTGTTGCAATGCTTTATTGCTATTGCGAGTCGCTATCAGTTGCGTCGAGAGTTCTCCATGGCTATCCGATAGATCAGAGTACTCTTCCTGAAGTTTCTTATAATCGGAATCCTTCCGATAGAAGCTTTGTTCAAGCGATTTATATTTTGACATCAACTCGGAATTTAAGTGTTGCATTTTCTCGATAGCTTTCCTCGCCGCGGCGAAATCATCACTAACTTTGTCAAGCTTTGATGCTATAGTAGACTTCTCATAATTAGCTTTATCCAGCCTACTACGGATATGAGTAAGCTCTTCTAACAGTTTGTCTTTGCCGGTTAGCTTATCAACTAAGTTCTTCAATACTTTTGAATCCTCCAATACTTTTCTGGTTGGTTATTACTTCGAGGTGTGACTTTTGGAATAGTGCAACCATCTTGTAAATATTCACCAATGGGAGTCTTTTCCCCTGCTTTTTGTAAACAATAATCGACAAAACTCATGCTTAAAGTAGTAATCATCATGAAGCAAAGAAAAAAAATACGGCTACCCCATCTTAGGGCGACCGCATCTTCAATGTTTGGTTACATTCTCAGTTTTTGAGGGGAAGTTGCTCTGATAGAACCCCTCAATTTCACGGTGCAAATCCTTCAGACACTCGTGTTGGAAGGCGCTTATACAGTGGGAGCCGTACGGCGACATATTCCTTGATTGCAGGGAGCAACTCCTTGAAACGGGCAATATCTTTCGGTGATTGATCGAAAAGCTCATCATATATCTTATCGCAAATATACAGAACTTCGGTAAAGTCGAACCCCTCATTGGAGCGCAAGTCGTTATCTTCTAAACGGAGCAATCGGCTGAACCACCAACTGACCCGATCGGCAAGGGAAGCGTATATCGTGTTGGCGTAGGGCGTGGCTTCAATATCATAATCGTAGTCCCTGAACAACTTGTCCAACATGTAGTAATAAATCCTGCTGGACTTTGGCGTAGTTCTGTATTGCATACCGTGTTCTAGTGTCATAATGTCCACAGGATCGTTGTAAATTTGTGGATAAAAAACCTCAGGGATTCTTCGTGAGTCGAGAATACTGATCCTCCGGTTGAATATAGCTTCTAATTTTTCCTGTAATTCAAAGGCGGCATCCCACTCGTATGGAATGCTTGGGTCGAAAACGGCAAGGAAGTCAATGTCGCTCTCGGGCTTCTCGGTTCGATTGAGGACAGAGCCGTAAAGCTTCAACTGCTTTACCGCGTGCGCCGCGGCGATGGACATTATTTCAGATCGACAAGCAATGATTGTATCAATGACGTTCATATTGACCAACTCCTTCAAATTAGTCCATTTCTTCGAATGGATCGAAGCTTCTGTTGCCTACCCATACTCGAGCAAACTGCATTAACTCGTCATTTTCGGGTGGGCAGTGACGGTGGACGTAATCCCTTACTTTCAGGAACAACTGCTTAAAACGAGCAACATCTTTCGGCGATTCGTTCAAAGGGTCTTCCAGCTTATCACAGAGGTATAAAACCTCGACAAAATCGAACCCCTCATAGGATCGAAGGTCGTTGTCTTCAAGCAGGAGCAATCTACTGAACCACCAACTAATCCTTTTGGCTAGATACCTATATAAACTGCCTCTATTCTCCGGCTCAAATATATGTTCGTGTTTCTTAGGATCATGGTATTTAAGGTAATGATCGAGCATGACGAAGTAAAGTAAGCTTGTCTTCGGGATTATGTCATACCGCTTACTGGCTTCTAATTGCATGATATCGACAGCGTCGGTTGGCTTGAAGGTTTCAGGTATGTCACTCCAATTGATTACCGTTACCTTCCGGTTGAAGATAGTTTCTAAATCATATTGAACGTCTAAATGTGCACCCCATTCGTATTTTAGTGGATTGAATACCGCTATGAAGTCGATGTTTGAGTCAGGTTTCTCGGTTCGAGCGAGAACAGAGCCGAAAAGCTTCAAAGAGGTGACCCCATGACAAGAAACGATCTCCATGAGCTTATTACGGTTCTCAATGATACTGTCGATGACGTTTACGATCATAAAAGAACCCTCCCCCACTTCATAATTGGATGGTGCGAATCTTGGCTCCCGTCTTCTCGTCGGGATACCCCAAGGCATTGTTTACTAGGCGACAACCTTCTTGGTGGTAGTAGTCCGCGTGAGTGTGAGTGTGACCATAGCACCAAACCTTCCCCTTCGCCCGACTCAATAAGTGGAAACCGTCAAAGTAATAGAAGGTCGATACCGGATCGTTCAAGTTCCTTGTCGGCATGTTGGAAGCATCGGGACTGACATGAGTGACGATGACCTGGGATTGGTCGAAGATACTCTCCAGCTTCTCAAGTTCCTTATTGAAGTGGTACTGCAGGGTACTCAGGGTAAACCTCGGGAGGATTAGGTTGGCATCATTCATGGAGCGTTGCCAGATCTCCAATAGGTAAGGCTCGGAAAAGCCCATCGCTACCCCAAATGAAAAGTCGTGCCACATTCCAGCTCCACCGTAGGTGATACCATCAATGGTTACGGTTGAGCCGTCTAGGATATAGATACTTTCAATTTGCGTGGCTAACTGCTTCATTTTGTTGATGCGATTTGCTGATCGATAATTGGACCTCCATCTGGTAGAACTTGAAGTTAGATAGTAGTCGTGGTTTCCAAAAACGATCAAAACGCTCCGGTAATAGCGCTTGAAGCTTTTAAGGAGAAGCTCGTTCTGGCTGTTCTTATGACCAAGATCACCGGCTATGACCAATACCTTGGATGGGTTGGTCGGGTGGTCGGTCGGGATTAGACTGTCTACAAAGAGATCGATTTGTGATTGGATGTTGTTTGAGTTGACCCAAAAATCTAAGTGAAGATCAGAAATTAGGTCAAATGAAGAAGAAGCTGCCATAAATAATACCCCCGCGCTTTTTCGATTTGTTGTATTCTACCGTAAAAGCAGGGGTAACTGAACCCCGTGTAGGATTATTTTACCTTGATGGCTTCCCTGTCGCGGCAATGGAAACATAGTTTTTCAACTCTTCTTGAGTAACGGGGAATAAAACATACTCTGAGTGGACTTCTCTTATTTCCTTCCCGCGAGATCTGCGATTTACCCGCTTAATAATAGTTACTTTTCGAGTCTGTGGGTCATAATACCCCATGAAGTTCTTATACTTTTGGGTCAATGGCTTGCTTTCAGCTTGGGCTTTACTTGTCTGAACCCTTGTTTTGGGATAAGATGGAGCAATGCATTCATTACTGACACTACCCCGATCAGGGCTAGAATCGCTAATCCAAGGAGTGTTTACCAAACTTGTCTCAGTGACTATTCTTTCGAGTCCTTCTCGAACTTGGTGGATACTCTCTTTAAGAAACTGCTTATACCTGCTAAAACGGAAAGAACCTGTTCCAATACCATCATCACCTTCGCTTGGACCGTTATAGGGGCTTGCACTTCCTATAAATCGTCTCTGGCGATAACTGTTAAAGTAGATGTGAAAAACAGGTCTAGTGGTTGGGTGGGCGGGTGAAATATCGTGCGGCGTGAAGCTAACTCCTGTTTTTCTTGAAGGTGCGATTCGAAGTTCTAGACTAACCCATTCTACGATCTCAACTACCCCCGATTAAAGGAAAAACTGCTGAGGTTATCAGCAGCTTGATCGACTTCAATATTCTTCAAAGCTAATTACCGTAGTTTAGACCTTTTACTTCTCTTAGAACACCTTTTGTCCAATAATCGTCTGACCACACGAAGTCAGGTTTAGCAATGTCATCAACAAAATACTTCTGAGCCCATGTACGGAAGCCGCCACTCCCATTGCGCTCAATCAAGTACGAAAAGAGTGAACGACTTCCAAGCGGTGGAGCAATGGAACCATTCTGAGAATCAACTATTTTCGACAGTCTCCTAACGCCATTAAAATAATCTAATACGCAAGCTACAGATTCCTTCCGCGACATATGGTATGCCAGCTTCAACCAGTTACTGGCTGCACTTATCCTCTTAGTTACCTCATCCTCAACAATTTCTTTGGTAAAGGCAACCTCGAAGAAAGATTTGTACTCTTCCCTAAAGTAAATATAATCTTTACCTTGAACATGCCCAAAATATTTATTGTAGAACTCATCTGATACATTTAAATTCCTATACACTAGCCGTCCCATTGCCGTTGCGAAGACATGCACTTCCCCATGAAACTTATCTCGCAAAGCTCCATTTTCTATACGAGCTAACTTTTTTAGCTCTTGCTTATAGTAGTCCATCATCTTGAACAGGGGTAGGGTAGGAATCAACTGGTCAATATTCTCGACTACCAATGCACTTATCTTGTTGTCGCCTTCAAGATTAGCTTCAGAGCTGGCTTCTCGCTTGGCTTTTGACCTGGCTTCAATTTTATCTTCAACTAAGGCTTTAAGCGCTCCTTCAAATTTCTCGGAATACGTGCTACCCACAAGGTCAGGGAACAAGACATCAAACCTGTTCGCTTCAAATGCTTCCTCATACCCCCTATTTATCAGAGCACGATACTTTTGGAACTCTTTTGGCAAACGGATCTGCTCGTTGAACATTTCTAGGTAAACCGCATAATCGCTGTTACCAGAGATGAATTTGGCACACCCCTCAACGGCATCGACTCGTCCGACATCAAGTCCCGACCAATCCACTTTCCGATCATTAACATAAAAGATGTGATCCCAGATACCCTCGGTTCGTAGCAACCACTCAATTACCTGTTCCCTCTCATCACTATTCTGAGAAAAATCTGCCTTAAACTCTAATAGACGTTTCTGAACATCGTCAAGCAGAGCCTTTTCAGCTTCCAACCTCGAATATTTAAGATCTTGATCGAGAGATACTCTATCCTTACAGAAATCGAATAACTCACTAAGATTCTCATCGGCTATTACAGGGGCGATATTAATCGATTCTTCACTGAGCGCCTCCGCTCCCACACTCACTTCTACAACGGATTCAGACTCAACTGCTCCCGTTACAATTGAAAGAGCTTCCCATGCGGTAAGGTGATCATAAAGCTCGCTGACCCCTTGCGCCTCAAGTGAATCGGAAAGTCGAGTAAGATACCTCTCAGAATCACTTTTCATTGTCGTATACCGCTTTAAAATGTCAATCGACAAGATCGTATTCCTTGATGGCAGATAACTCAACAAGGAGCCAAGGCTTGTATTGATAGCATAGAAGAAGTTGAGCGTGCTTGTATCATAATAGTTTTTCGCACCCACAAGGAAACAGTTGTAGATCGCATCGCTCTTACTGTTTAAACGGTCGATACGCCCGTAACGCTGCTCAAGTGCTGATGGGTAAGCAGAGACATGGTAATTTACAATATGATTATACCCCGGTAGATTAATGCCTTGCTCCGCTATTTGATACGTCAAGATCAGAACGGTGGGTAGATTATCTTGTCTTGAGAAGTCCGTCAGTTCTCTTGGATTACGACCAGTAACCACATAGTAAGTCGGCTTGTCGGGAAGCGCAATGTTAGAATTCACGAAACCCGCTTCTTCAAGATGACCCCCTATGAGATCAGCTTCTTTTAATACGTATCTGGTGAACACTACAAAGCGGTTAGTATCAGACTTGTCATATTGGGCTTTCAAATTCTTTACTAGTACTTCATTCTTGTTGCTACGCGAGTTGTACTCCCAAATTAAGGACTCGTATCGCTTAACATTTGTTTTAACATACCCCTCGGTCTCAAGGGATTTAATCGTATCTTTGAAATAACGAGTAACTGGAAACTTCACATCGAACTGGCTGCAGATCAACTCCTCAGGCTGCTTACCAATTGTCTGAAGTTGATCGATCCAGCTTGTATCAACTTGCTTCTTAAGCAAGGCTGTGGCTATTCGCGGATAGACCTGTAAATCATAAACACCTTGCTTTATCGGTGTAGCAGTTAGAAATACCACTTTCTTAGCCGTAATGTTATTGGTCAGATTCTGATAACGCTGAGTCCATCCGCTCAAGAACAAGTGCGCTTCATCAATAATTACGAGTCCATATTTTCTCGGAACCTTGAATTTGGAATGGTGGTTATTAACGACCCGAACCCTATTTTCATACCCCATTTCCTCGAAGGGAAGCTTATCGAACCAGTCACTAAGAAACTGACCTCTAGGTTTAATATCACTGCTCCGAGCTAAAGCATTTGTCGTTATTACCAAGACATCTTCACCTGGGTTATGCTCCAGAAAATCAAGTGCCATGATACCGCTACTTATTGTCTTACCGCTACCCACTTCATCAAATATGTAAACTGCATCATTACCATGATTGTTTAATCTTTCGGTGTTAGCAAACTGAAGCGGATATAAAACCACTTCATCCGGATCAAGCTGATTAATCCACTTCTTTTCGACAGCTAAAGTCACAATGAATTCCTCCGAGCGCATAGTTGTATGGGTCAAAATGAGTAAGTCGCTCCAGTGTTGCTCAAAAGAACGCATGGGAACGGCAAAAGCTCTTCAATACCCCAAATTACTTCATAATTCTACAACTGACTTCATTTGTCCTGCCCTGAACAAACAAAAGCACCAAGTGCCCCGTTCTTAGGGTTCTTGGTGCTTTTCTCGGAACGTGTGGTTACTGCCGCGGCGGTTGTTCGCCAATGTGAATACTCCCGAGCGTATTCAACCATCGTTTCGGTGAGTGCGAGCTACATCTCCGGTGTTTTTGAATCATTCCTCAAGTAAAGAGAACCACCCAGTTTATGAGCGGCTCTCCTGTTATATATAACTATCGCATCCGTTAGTAATCTTACTCACCAACCATGCCGTCACCATCACGATCATCCATATATTTGTATAACCAGTGGTCACTCGTTATAGGCATCTTGAAGCCTGCCGCTTTTGCTTCTTTAATCGTTACTTTTCCATTTCCATTTGTATCAACCTTCGAAAGATCACCCTCTGTGTTTGTACTGCTCGGCTTGGAAGTATCATCACCTGTCAAACCAAGCGATGCATTTACCTCATCAGGGTTCAGGTTATCAAATTTATCGACAATAACGTTACCTTTTATCGTGTAGGTATACTGATAACTTGACGGTATCTGCGTTTCGGTGTTCGAGTAGGTGATAATCGCTTCAAAATTACTAGCTCCACCTGCTTTACGAATCGCATCTTCCATATAAGCTTGATCACCATGTCGGTTGAGCGTGCTATCTTGCGGGGTAATATTATAAGCATTCGATACCCCTCCAAGGGAATCAGCAATAACATGCCCTTCATCTAGCACATCACTTTCGACACCTGGAACCTTCGCCTCATCAGCGCAATATCTACCAGACGAAGAGACAGACTCGTTACTGTCATCTTGTAGAATGAGTTTGTCGGCAATGACTCGTACTAACTGCCCATGTTCGTTTGTAAATGCCCAGTACTCACGATCCCCGTAACCTACATCCACTACGACATTAGGTTCACGATGCCCAGACAAGTCACAATTTTTCACTTCAATACGTTTGTATCCTGAGAAGAGTACGTTATCTGGTTGAGTTGGTGTTTCCTCAGCTGCTGGTTCATTAACAACCGTCAGGGGAGGTTCAACTGCTTTTGTCTCTTCAACGACCTCGGAAACTGTTCCTTCAAGTTCTTTATCAACTGTGGTTACTTCCTGTGGAGTATCTTCTACATTTGTAACAGCTAAATTCTCTGCATTGGAACAGCCAACCATCAAGACGATCATTAGCAGTCCGATTAAATAGTTCATTTTCTTTTTCATTTTAGGACTCTCCTATAATCGTTTCAAACTTGTTCATATTGAAAACGACGACTTTAAGTTATCTTGTTCTATGATCTTATCATAAAAGACTAATAGCCTATTTAATTATTTTACCCGTTAGAGCTCAGCAGGTCTCCGATGGCGGGAGCCATCGGAGAATTGGTTCATTTTTTCCGGATGGGTGGCTCACTACTCACCGGAATGAAGGCTATTTTTAGTCCGAATTATTCACTACTGTCCATGAAATCAAGTAAATACTTATAGAACTGAACCCCATCTATTACCCCTACTAAATACAGCCATTCCCTTTCGAGCGTGTTACGGTTATTGAATACATCTTCCCATTCTAAGATGCTGCGAAACGCTTCCGAACCGAGATCCTGTTTCAACTTTACTTCGATTTCAGCTTGCTTCTCTCGTAAGGCGGGTACCTTTTTCGACCAATGAAGCAGCTCTCGCCAGCTCATTGAAACGCTGATCGATTAGGTTCTTGAACGACTCTGACCATTAGTCCTGCGACATTTTACCTTCACCTCGCTAAGCAGTTTGAATGATGATAACTTGCTCGGGAGGGGTACGCAAGTCGATTCGAGGGCGAGGAAATCAGGTTCTGAGGTTGGGTGAACGGGTGAATTATCGTGCGGCATGAAGTTAACTGCTAGTTTTTCCATTTGGTTCGTCACAAGGATTAACACATAGGCTGACCAAGCACCTTTGAAATCCTTATATCACGATTCCTTAACCGTTCTCTCACATCTTCTTTAGTACCTGTCATACCCTGATTTAAGCAAAAATCTATAGGCAACTTGTGTACTATTTCATTCTCAAGATTTCCGGCTATCAGAGGGTAATCAATAAAATTACACTCAGGACAAGGACGCACATATATTCTCGTGGTGTCTAACGCCCTAAAGCAATCTATCTCTAGTGAATACACCGAGAAATCCATAGCGAGTTGATCCAATGGAACTTGTCTACCCCAATGTGCCTTTATTCTTCCTTTAATATCGTGACTTATCCCGATATATGCTTGGCAATAATCGTCTAGCACCATGATGTAGAAACCTTTGACCCCATCAATAGAATTAAGGTCAGTAACCTTATCAAAGGTATACGAAGCTACTAACCTTTGCAATTCTACATCAAACTCATCCCAAGACAGAGTTTTGAAGTACTTCATATTAAGATCGAAGTTCATCATTGCCTTCTCGTACTTATGTTCTAAGTCTTCAAAGTGAGGAGAGGTAATATCCTTACTCCTAAATTTTATATAGTTATCTGCGGTTAAACTAAAACCACCTTCTTTATTGCGTAACTTTAAACCGAGATGTGTGGTCATTTATACTACGTCCTCCTAGCTTGTCCCTGCGGGAGCCACCTCTGTTTGATTCCTTGAATTGATAAGACGGTAAATTATCAAAAGCAATGAAGAAAGGGGCTGATTTTGTCAGCACCTTAAAGCAATTACCCCCACATTTCTAAATGAATCAAATATTGAGGACAGTACGCAACTTGCCGAGATTGACCTTCTTGTGATCAACAGAATCAATATTCCTCTGAATGATATTTACCAACCTGTCTGTAACTTTTTCAAGGTTATAGTCAATCGATTCTACCGTTCCGTCAGGAGATTCGCTATCTTCATCATATCGAACCCCACCATAGTATACTTCTACTTCACCATAAGCATCTCGAGCATCATTTATGTAAAGTTCTACCCAAAGATGGTCTGAATCATCATTCCTTGGGTCTAGTTCCCCTTCTACAGAAAGGCTAATGGTGTTTTCACGCAGATCATTAAATTTGACTAGTATGCCTAGTTCAAAATGATCCTTTTTGTCGATGCTATCTCGTAATGACTCTATGTCATCAACTGAAAGCAAATTGTCATCCACAAATTCCAGAACTGCTTCGCGTACCTCATCATCGCTAAAGCCACTTTCATAACTAATTTGTAAGAAAGGGGAGTTGGTGTTATACGCCTGAATCCTAGCCCTCAAATTAGCAATGGGTTCTGCATTGAGGTCATCTTCAAACTGAGAATACTCATCTAAAGCATCTTCAATCAATACCTCTAGTGAAGAAATGGAAGAATCAATTGCATTAATTAAAGCTTGAACTTCATCACTTTCGCCAATGCTTTCAAAGTAAGCATCTGCCGAGGACAAAGATGATAATCCTGCTGATTCTCTCTCCATGTCATACCAATGCTCACGTGCGGCATCAATCATTTCTCTTCTTTCATCCTCAGCCTCTTCAATCAATTGTTGCATGATATTAGCCTCAGTAGCTTCATCAGCAAAGTCCTCTATCAGAGTCTTGGTGTAAAGTGACCGATAATTAAAAGCCTGAAGCAAGTTATTCTGCCTTAATTGCTCTTCAATGTGAGGATGAATTATTACTCTATCAGTCTTACTATTTCCTTTGGAGAAGTCTTTGTGATTCCGTGTAATGAAGTAGATTTTGTCATCATCATTTATAGCTACAAAGTCACGAATATTAATCAATGTTTCAATAATCATCGCATCTGCCCAAGATTCCTTATCCTCTATATGAAACGGACATTGCTTATACAGCTTTCGTCTCTGTACTTTACTTAACAAATCTCCATTTTCCTCAATAGTAATTACATTTCTATAATGCATTAACCCCGTTATTTTAGTAGTCGCATCGGATATGTAGCGTTCTTCATTCCTTCTAAACTCGTCAACCATATTTCCAAGCGCTTGACTAAGTGGTCTAATCTTCTCATTGTACTTCTCGATCTCTTCAACGTGATTAATCCAGTAGACGTTTTCAATTGATTTCCTTGCTTCCTGCACTAAATCCCCAACATTCTTGACTTCGCTTGCAATATGCCTTTTAACCTCTGCTTCGATAATGGCAGGAACTAATATCTTTACTTGGTTGTGATCCAGTAACATCTTTAGCTGCTCATAGGAGTCAGCAGAGTGTGATGCGTTTCGAGAAACAATCATGTCGATATAGATGTTAGTGTCGAGAAACAAATACTTCATTGTGGTAGCTCCTTTTGCCATTCCAGCTTATAGTCATCTTCGTTTCATCACATTCGTTAAAGGTTCCTATATACCCATTTAGATACCCCACTATTACTCTTCAACAGAAAATGCAGGTATTGAGAACTATTCGACATTTGCCAACATTATCCTTCTCACCCAGTTGCGATCACAAAGTGAATCAAGTGCTATAAAATCAGACTTTAGCCAATACAAGTGTGGGCAATTATCATCGGTATGAAAAAGGTGCTTATTTTGTCAGCACCTTCGTGAGTGACCGATCCTCAATACTCACAAGATCAATCAGTTACCATAATACTTTCTGGCTCGTGCAAGATACGGTTAAGCGTTTGGAGCTGTTTTTCATTTAGGTCGGCTGGTTGTTTGCCCTCAACGATCAATGCCCACCATAAAGTGCGGTCAATTCCACAACCCCCGCAGGTTCTCGGAGATACGCTCTTGAACTGATACATTCTAGGCGGGTAGTCCCATCCTTGTTCAAAACCTTCTTCGGGCGTTAAAATTTCTTCCTTACCGCAAACCTCGCAAATATGACGTAATCGCATTTTATACACCTCTCGTGATTGGATTGTGTTACTTCCACTAGGGATCGAACTACGTAACGTATGTGCAGTTGGGGTCGAGATCCATGATGTCGACTGCTCGGAGCTTTGCGCCCTGTTCCGCGTGTATTAGCCGGGGATCGATGATTGATACCATTCTCCCCAGGATCAGCTTAAGGTCACATTCTAGCGCGAAGAAGGAGTCGACGACCTCAGTTGTCGGGTCGCAAACGGCTAAGAAAGTGACCGTGTCAATCTTGACCAACTCGTCATAGAGTGCCGATCCGTATAACTTCAGGGACTGGACTCCACGCGCGGCAGATTCGCATAGGATGCGGAATCGGTTCAGGTGGATGGATAAGCGGATAGAGCGCATGAGAAGAAACTCCTTTAACGATTGAATGTTGGTTTTGTTGAAGTTGTATTACTATCAGTTCCCTTCCTATATAAAATATTTATTCTCAACCGTATACTCTTAAAATTGAACTTGACTCTAGTAACTTGGAAAATATTTGAGCAACCAAAGAAAAACGCCTAAAGCAAAATCACTTAGGCGTTAACTCGAACGATGCTTTTTAAGAAAGCACCGAGTTCAACCGGTGCGGAATAACCTGGGGTCGATACACTTAACAAGTTGAATTCTCTCGTGCGCTGCCGCACACATTGTCTAGTACTTACTGCATCCCGAAAGATCGAGTCCGCAACAGGATACATTGGCTTATTAAAAGGATCTTTTAGAGTGTAGTAATCGAGAACAAACTCCAAGTCATTAAAAATATCTAGGAAGTTGATTAATAACCTCCGATCTCGACAACCTTCGACAAACATCTTGAATTTGGTTTTATCTCTTATCAAGTTATGAAGATAGATGTAGTCGTAGTTGCCAAAGTTATCAAAAGCCCGTTCTTTATCCTTTTTATTCGTCAAATCCACTTGCGGTAAAAATTCTTTATAATGCCCGACTATCGTACTCACATGTTGATTGTTTAACTTATCAATTACCAAAGCGATAAGTAAATTGTCCGGTCGATTTACTGTGACTCCATACATGTTAATACACTCCGTTCTGTTTAGTTCCTAAATACGAACTTTCAAACTTTTCAATTGGGCAAGAAGAACAAGAAAAGAACTGCATAGGTGATCCTGGCTTTATCACATACCTGCAACAAACTAAACCACACGCTCTTGTCAGATTTGTCAGTTGATCCAGATACCCATTAGTTCTAAAACTCATTAAGGAATCAGAATCGCGGATCGATTCAATCTGCAATTTCAGTTCTGTTAGATTGAGCGGTGTATAGATAAGCTTTTTAACCCCCAAATTACGCAATTCCTCCACTCTTTCAAGAACAGCTAAATACTCACGTTGCACATCACTAACTGCCAACTTGTCCAATTGACCCACTCCCTCTGATTAACCCACAGTCAACTTAACTATTGATGTACTTCATATTCTTTTTCTCTTGCATATACTCCCAAATCGGAAACAGATGAAGTGATCGTATTAATAATCTTGAAACATGGAAAATAAAACCTATCTGAGATTCAGCTAACGTAATAGGACTCAGCGAAAAAATAAAAAGTGCCAATTTCTCGGCACTCTTCGGTGTAGCAATTTGACTAACCCAACAATGATTTAAGCAGATGCTGCAAAGGGTAGATCTGGTTGGGTGCTCGGGCGGGAAGTAGCCTTGTTTTAACACAATCCGACCTTTGAGATAATCAACCATTTGTATAAATGCCCCTAATGAGTTCATGCAACCCCTGAATGCCTTTGCTATGCTTATCGAAAATGATACTGTACTCGAAGGGGATGAATTTCGGCTCTTCTCCAAAGACGGTCGCACCAATTGATAAGAAGTCCTCTTCGCCGTCAGCAAAGAAATACACCACGCCGCCCTTGCCCAACCTTACTCCTGAGATAGAGGAAGAATACCCCGAGGGGATCTTTATCACTATATCTCCAAAGTCGACAACGACAGCATTACCATCTGCTCGGACGGTTATCATTACGCACCTCTACGTTTTCTAAGCTCACGTTTAATTGTGCTCTCACTGATACGGGTGATGCTGGAGACTTGCTTGATTGTGTGGGTTTCGAGCAAGCTGATCGCGTGATTGATTTGAATCTTCGTGAACTTATTAGGGCGACCCTCGCGGAAGCCCTCCTTCTGCTTGGCGATCTCTTTTCCTTCGCCAGTTCGTTCAACAATCATATCCCGCTCGAACTCGGCAAAAGCGAAGAATATGTTTCGGATTAACTTACTGGTTGGCGTGTTGTCCAAAATCCCGATATTCAAAATGTGTACTCGAATCCCACGATTGATTAACTCATTTACGATCTGTGCGCCCTGAATCATGCTGCGGGCAAAACGATCTAACTTGGTAACAACCAAAGTATCGCCTTCCTTTAATACAGAGCAGAGCTTGGAGAACTCAGGGCGATCCATTTTTGTTCCTGTGTATGTATCAGAAAAAATGTTGTCGCGGTCGACCCCCTCAGTGACAAGAGCATTAATCTGATTCTCTAAGCTGTTGCCATGCTTGGATTGTCCAACTGTTGAAACGCGGATATAACCTCGTCTTACCACCATTATCGCCACCAACCCCGATTATTTAGCATCCGATTTTGACCCTAAGTTTTGACACCGGATGAAGCCGCATCCTACCGTCCGAAAAACGAGCAGAAATGGGAAGGGCAAAACTTAAGAGTTATGGTCGTTATGATACCTTGAGTGGCGGGTATATTGAACCCCTGATTGAAAATAATCTCCGTCATGTGTTCTTCTACGCGATGGTCGGCAAGCTACCGGAAATCGACCACTGCGGCGCATTCCTTCTATATAATAGAGCTACCACGAATGAGGGAAACAAGAAGCTTCGCAAGTGTTCTTTTGCAATAATGACACAAGACGCTTCGAGGGGCTTCAGCTACATTGCTTCTATTATATAGAAGCATGCATAACGACCCCAGTACGGAAATATCCGAGTAAATTACTATGCTCCCGCAACTACTTCACGCGCTTGAACGATTACTAAGACGAGCTAAGGTTAGGGTTAAACACCTTCAATGGAATAATCTAAGGCTGACCTGCAATTATATTATTATTAAAACGAAAGGAGTGATCGATAGAATGTACTTTAAAATGAAACGGGTCAATAAAACAACATCTACTGAGATTGAATTCAAGCTGAATCTCTTGGCACTCATTGGATTAATTAAAGACTAATACAGAACGCTAACCCCCTTATAATGAAGGAACGCATTTCAGAATAGTTACCGACCTAACTTCGTTACGGCTTGTGTGGGATAAAACGCATCGTGGTCGAAGGGATTCTAAGAAAATCGATTTGTGCGGCTCTTAGAGCGAAAAAGAGCAGTAAAGCTTGACGAGCAGAAAACCTATGGCATCAGTGGAATTAAAGTGACAGATTAACTTGTAACTTCAATTCCACTCTACCATCTGATCTAAACTAAAGAACGCGATTCGAACATTTGAACCTTCTGCCAGAAGAAATGCATTGTGAATTTGACCTCTACATCGGTTCTATCCTTTATGAGTCCCTTTACCTGGTCATAAGCTAATGACTTCATTTGGGCGTCGACTTCATCAAGGATGACCTTTAGTTTACCTACTGGCATTCCAAGTTTACTTGCTGCCCGCATTAACGCTCTTGGATAGTTGTGATCTTCAATTTCACTACAAAAGGCAATTACAGCGTTTCTTGAATGCTCGGGTAAACTATCGCGAAAGCCTTTCTTCATGAACGGGTACTTACGATCAATAGCTGACAACATGAATGCTAAGATAAGATCCATCGCATCAATTTTCTGACGAGCGAGTTCTTCCTCATGAGGTGATGCGAACCCCTTACCTCTTTCAAAACAGACTTGAATGTATCTGTTGTGGTGTCTGCGTAGATCCATTAAAAATTTCATCTGAGTTACCCCTCCCACTAAGAATAGCTTTCATTGTTTATACAATCGATGCTCTAACATGTCTTGAAATACGGATAGGTTTCATTGGATAATAAAATTGTTAAAACTGTAACTTCGGAGTGATGCAAATGCTGATAGACCCCCAATGGAAGCTTCAACTTGAACAGCTCGCTGACATGTTCATTAAGCTGAAACCTGTCGAGATACGAACCCTGGAACGATACGCGTTTCCAAAAAAGGGCGGGGTTTACGCCTTCACTACCATCGACCAAGATGAATGTGTTTATGTTGGGAAGTCCGGTGATCTCCGGGATCGCGTTTTTGATGTCCATTTGAATGGGAAAGGAAAATCGAGTCTGCGGGATGCCTTGCTCGGGCTTAAGAAAACCCGAAAGCATACCCCCGTCACTACAATGGATGAACTCAATGAATATATCGCGGATAATTACTTACTCCGATTTTACGTGATCGAAGAAATTACTCTGCGCGGCTGTCTTGAAGATTATCTCAACTCTCTGTTAAAGCCGATTTACTCCGTGTCTCTGAGCATGAAGTGATTTATGAATCGGGATAATAATGCAAAAAGCATGGCAACCCCTGATGCAGGTGCCATGCTTCAATTTTTTTCACGATATGCTGCTTCTACTGCTAAGCCCCGTTATTCGAGACATACAGCTATAGAGTGTCATTCGGATTCTTATGAGCTAAGGAATAAAACTCATTTAGTAAAGCAATTTCATCTTTATCAAAAATACTACCATCTATATGAAAAAGTTTCACTAAGTTATTGACTAAAATTGCAGTAAATTCATATAACTGTACGAGCATTGCTTCTTTATTGAATTCATCCAAATTTCTATAATGTTTGTCTAATAACATCAAACTTGTATAAGCATTATGACTATGTTGAGAAAGTATATTATACATATTTTTTGAATTCCATGTACTCAACTCAGTCTTTGAAGCTATCTTATTCCAAGAGGGCTTCCAATTATCTAAGATATCATTTTTTTGTTCATCACTAAAGGTTTTAATGATTTCATTGTCCAGTATTTTAACTCTGTATTCTTCAGAGACCTTCTTGTTTTTTCTTAGCTCTTCAGGTAGTGATGAAAAGCCTGAAACGGACTGCTTATATCCCTCAAATTTGTATAATAAAATTTTTAACTGCAAACTTTTGAAAAACGATTCTCTGCTCATCTTAAACTCTTTAATCTCGTGCTGACCAATTACTTCAGGTTGCATATAGATGTATTGAAATGTTAAAAAGGTTTCATAACAAGATCTTATTATCGCATGAATCGAAGCAATATCTAGGTATTCAAACTGATTGAACGGATTTTGAGTACATTTATAAGTCAATGAAATAGCACTATAAAATTGAATTTTGTACTTATCAAACATTACTAAGGATATGTACATGCCCTCTTGTCCTAAACTGAAATAGTCACCAGAATTGTACTTTTCTCTGATATTTGTAGAAACTTTTTGTAACACCTTATCATAATAATATTGAACTTCATTATTTTTAATATGTTTCGTGGAGTTTTCGTTATCCATATACTCTCCCACCTCACAAAGAATAACCAATATATCAACGGAGTTGACACCCTTAGGTATCGACTCCACTCTTAACAGCTAAATCTTATCTCGAACTTACGTTTGTTGAGCCAAGAAAGCTCTATTCCAAGGAGCTTAGCTTCCTTCGCAGTCATACCAAACGAATTTGATATCTCAATCGTGTGTCGGAAGTCTCCACCTTGAAACCCGTCTACAACTGTCAACAACTCTTGAAAGTCATTGATCCATACATACTCTTTCCTCTTCTCGGATATTTTCAATCCTTCAGGACAATTAATGACCAGTTCCTTCTTAGAGAAAAGTTTCACTTCTGCCTTGCCCTCAATTTTCAAGTCATCAATCGGCAGATTGGCAAAAGCCGAAAAGTCTGTTTCCGCTGTTGAAGATATAGTAAGGTGCTTTATTGAAAGATTAGCTCTTAAAAAAGCTACTATATCCGATATCTGCTCCCTGTATATGTACTCATGAAACTTTTCTGCCTCAATCAGCTGCCGCTCCCTTGATTTTTTGGGATGTCGAATATAATACTGACTAGCCGATTTACTCCATGAGTTGCCCAGTGGGTTCTCAAAGCGTTTGAGTTCATCTTCTGAGTTAATTACAAAATGATTTTCAAAGTTCATTAAATCAGAAAGTGACAATCCAATACGTTTTGACAAAGAGGTAGCTCCCGCGACTCCTACAGCAGTCGGAATATCGGTTTCACGAAGAAAACCAAAAATCTTACCGATCAATCCGGTATCAATTCTATATACTGAAAGCCCCATTATCTGACTCCTTAAGACTCTAGTCTCGTAGTTCCTTTATAAATATTCGCTTCCTCTTCTTGTCACTCCTTCTTAAGTCAGTAAATTTAAAGAAGTCGAGCACTTAAAGGCTCGACCCTCCTTAAGAAGCCACATTATTCTAGTGTATCGATTACTGCCGTATACGTATCAGGTTCCCATGAAACTTTAGCACCTAAGGTCTCAGAGATAAATCTCAAAGGAACGTAAGTTGAACCTTCTGCCGAAATGAAAGGTGCTGCAGACAACTGAACAATCTTTTGGTTTACAAGGGCTTGCGATTTACCGATCTTAAGCATCATGCTCAAGTTTGGAGCGATGATCGAAACCTCTTGCGTTTGACCGTTCCAAGTCAAGGAAGCACCCATTTTCTCCAATACCCCACGCAAGGGGAAGAATGTGCTTCCGTCAATGACTTTTGCCTTTGGAGTTACTTCAATGTACTTGCCATTAAGACGAACGCCTACATCGTTAGCGTTGAACTTCCGTGGTGGCTTCTCGTTAACAATTGGACCAGTCGGTGCTGTTGGAGTGGTAGGTGAAGTTGTACCGTTCGATACAGTAGTGAAAGACCAAGTAGTGTTATTGACAGCTACAGTATAAGTTTCATTAGGTGACAAGTCCTTCTTGGGGTATAGGAACCAAGTCATATAGCCCCTGTCCTTTGCGTTCTCCAGATAAAAATCTACCGACTCGCCTTTGCTATTTTTAAGGGTTGCCTTTACAGATAGAGGTGAATCGTACTCCTTGTAAGAGATAACAAAACCTGACTTACTTACTCCGAACTGCTTCAGTGGGTTGGGAGCCTCCAACGCACCATTAAACGAAAGTGGTACATTTGTTTGACCGTTGTAAGGGTAGACAGCGGTTGTTTTGTTCTGCCCTTTAATGGTGTAGACAAAAACAACAGTGTTCCCTTTAATTGCCGCACCTATCTGATCCAAGTTAGGGTTTACCAGTGCGTCTCTGTGGTACGCCATACCGAGAGAGGTGTCAATGGATTTCTTAATGCTTGTAGTTTGCATAAAAATACCCTCATCGAACGAATGGTACTGGAATGTAGATCCTGCACCTACTGCAGTTGCACGATCTCTAGCCTTTTCTCCAGTGTAACCCTTATTCGTCGATACTTCCCTGTGAGAGAAAGTTTCAAGAGTTGTCATGTTGTTTATCTCTAAGTAATTTGCATGGTTTTCTGAAGCCTTCACAAGAAAAGGATTTAACTTTACTTCTGTTAGTCCTGCTTTCTTACGAATATCGTTGAGGTAAGTTAGTGCTTCAGCTACCTCCTTGGAGTACTCGTAACCGTCAACCGTTACAGTGTTGGTTGCTGCAGAAGCTACTTGCACTATTGGAGCAACATGTACTGCTTGAGCAAGAGCTGTTTGACCCCCTAATATAACCGCAAGAGCTAATATAGCTTTAATTTTCTTAGGGATATAATATTTAATCTTCATACTTGCCTCCATTGCGAATTGGATGTTATTTTGTAGATTCCGACATATATCGAGCAAAATACCGGTTTTTTGATACCTTCATAAGTATATTATTTGAACTATACTTCGCCAATTATAATTTGTTAAATTAACTTCACGCATTAGCTACCATGAGGGAAACAATGCAAGGAGTTGTTTCTCTCTGTGAAATTAAAGGATGCCCGTGAAAAGAGTGGACTGACTCAAGAAAAAGTAAGCCGTGCTGTTAACATATCGCTTAAACATTATCAGAACATTGAACATGGATTAACCGCGCCCACTGTAAACATTGCTTTACATATCTGTGAAGTGATTAATGTTGATCCTCGTAAAATTGATGAATGGATGGATAGACGACCATCGGTATAATACTCTCAATGATAGTGAACAACTACAAGTCATCTGATACATGCAGATGGCTTTTTCGTCTTAATCATACACATTCCCCAGAAATGAGTCTGTCGACTTTGAGTCACACTCCTCCTAAAAGATGACAAAACCCTACAATTTTTGATTCCTATGACCTATAATAATCATAGACTCATGGTAATGATTGGGGGCAAAGATTCATTGGTGGATATTCGTGTGGAGTTTGGACAACGAGTTAGAGAACTTCGAGCCAGAAGTGGTATGTCTCAGGAATTTTTGGCATATAGAGCTGGTTTGGATCGGACGTATATATCGGGTGTTGAACGGGGAGAACGGAATATCAGTATCATGAACATAGAGAAAATAGCGGCAGCTCTCCAAGTATCGGTCGCCTTCATGTTCTCGGGGGAACGCTTTTCGAATACCCCTGCATATCAACACAAAGATATTTCCGTCCCACTATCCAAACGTTTTAAGTATCAAGTTGATAACGAAAAGAAGATCTTATCTTTTCAGATAAGTGGCTTACTCACTGGAGAGCATGTAGATCATATTTCAAAGACTCTTTTGGGAATATGCAATGCCTACGGTAAAGGTGAATTGAGTGTATTCGTCGACCACCGCGATATGAAGTCTGGTGATGGACTACCTGCAGTATACTCACCGGAAGTTGCTGAAAAAGCTGTTTTGTTCCAAAGGGAAATGACAGCGTATAGCAATAAAGTTGTTGTCCTTTGCAATTCGGAGTTTATGGTCCAGCAAATGAATCATGTTACTGCCACAAGCGGCATTTTAGATAGATCTGTACATCTGTATGGACAAGATAAAGAGATGATCGGGAAAGCATACGAATTGTTAGACATTAACGGGAATGAATTAATTAAGGCAAAGCCACAGTAAAACCCGCCAGATCGATCTGGCGGGTTTGTGTTAATTTCTTGAAGCTTCAATATATGTAGCAGCTCGCACAATGAAACCATCCCCTCGCATCAAGTGAATTTACTTATCTGTTACTTCTAACAGCTGTCGAACAAAATCCTTTACCGCCCTTATTGTTCCTGGTAAGTCTTGAAAAGCCTTAACTGCATACCCCTTGAAGATTTCATAAGAATTCAAAACTTCACTTAAGGTAAGTGCTGTCCCTTCTTGGTGATTTACCCATGCAGTCAAAAAGACAGACAATGTAAAAATTGCTGCTACCCACATCAAAACTTTCAAGAATCCATAAACAAGATCACGAACCCCATTATGCAATCTTTTGAAGATCCAACTTGTCGGCATCACAATAAAGGTCTGAGTCCACCAGTTTACAGCTTTACCGGCTCGGTCGGCTGTCGTGACTTTATCGACGTACTTTACCTTAGTGGTCTTTTCTTTATACTCAGTCTCAAATTGAGCTATAACTTCCATCAATGGCGCGTCATCAACCTCATCCTCAAATAAGAGCGTTCCTTGCTGGCGAGTATGTTTTGGTATGAAATCTGCATCCTTAATGGTCGGTTGTTTCAAGATTGCCCGAAAGTCATCGAAATTCTCCTTACTCTTCTCAAGCAGTTTGCCAAAATCGATTTGAATTGGGTTAGCAAGCTCTTCATGCTCATTATGAATTGAAAGACCTGTAAATGCGGATTCGAGTTCAGTTTGATGAAGGATCCCTTCCGCTGCCTTTGATTTTTCCTCGGGCTTCATTTCTACAACAACCTCCTCCACATCTGGTCGGGTGGATAGGTGGGTTTGCTCTGGTTGCTCTAAAGAAATCAGTGTATTAGGCTGAACAGGAACTTCCTTCTTGCATGGCGATGCATCTATATTTAGGTTGCTCGGGGCAGCTGCACCAAGACCAAGATCAACCCCAGCTGATCCGTCTTCAAACAACTGAAAAGATAGATCGTTATTATCATCTAAGTTAGTGATACCGGTAAATTGCCTTGTAATTGTACTCATTATTTTCACTCTCCTCCCTCGTACTTAAAATAAACTTTCTCTGAAACAAAGTGTTAAAGCAGTTTCCTTCGTCACCTATACGGAATAAAATTTTAGATCTTGAGTGAACCAGCTGACCAAATAATCTGCCGCGAATACAAAGCTCAAGAATTTTGGTTATGGTTTACCCCTGATAAGACAAAAGAAAAGCACCTCGCGCTCGGGCGGGTGCTTCCTGGCTTCTTTACTCTTCTGGACTAAAGTTAATGCTGCTTTGATCCTCTTGGAGCTTTACCACTTCTGACATGCACTCATCAAACTTAATTTGGATACTCTTATCAGCGAATTGCTTCGGATACTTGAATACAATCTCGAACTCCTCAGCTGCTAAACCAGTCAGATCAATGATTGTCTCTTCTTTTGGTTTAACTCTCATTTTCTTAATCTTCAACCCTTGGGCGTTATACACCACCACGTTCCGTCTCAAGAATGGCAGTATGACCAACAGAATGAATGGAAGGAAGTACTTAATCGGAATTTCCTTTTCTGGCGCAGTCTTCTCTGGTACTTCCGGATCTTGCGTTGGTGTCGGAGTCGGATCTTGCTTAATTTCTGGTTTCTCTTCCGGTTTCTCGATTGGCTCGATCACGAAATCGATCCGTTGTTTACTAACCTTCTCGCTGAGCTCCAACCCCTGTATTACCTCAGTTGTGTCTTTGAGGGAAGAAACCGTATGAGCTGAATGCATATCCGTATAATCCTTGTAGACGACAACGTCAATGATGATGTCTTTTTCCCCAGTCAAAGGGCTTGTCTTAAGCAGAACTGTATGCTTTCCAAGCTCGACATTATCAAAACTATAATTGCCGTTTGCATCTGTATACGTGATTCGAGGATTTGAGTGCAATTCGACCTGGACTCCAGCAAGCGGCTTGCCATTTGAATCTTTAACTACCCCGAACACCGTCCCGATGATAGGATTCGGCTTAACATCTTGCTTAATCGGCTCTGGCTTCGCTTCTACAACTACCACACGCTGCGGTGGGACTGGTTTTTCCTCGTCTACTACAACAACTGGAGTAGGAGTTGGCTTAGGTGTCGGATTAACAACTGGCGGTTCTGGCTTCTGAATCGGTGTTACAATAACTGGCGGTTTAGGTGTTTGTTCAATTACTACTGGCGGCTCCGGTTTTGGTGTAGGTGTAGGTGTAGGTGTAGGTGTAGGTGTCGGATCTAGCTTTGGCACTGGTGTCGGTTCAGGTTCTGGCGTTGGTGTCGGAACAGGCTCAGGATCTGGTGTTGGCGTAGGGATAGGTTCTGGTGTAGGCGTTGGTGTTGGAGCCTCAACCGTTTGCTTCCTATAGAAGAAGGTTAGCGACTGGATCTTCTGCTCCACTGTCAGAATCGCCTTTTGAATTGCGTTGCCAACTAGCTTGAACACCCCTTCCGATGTCTCCACCTCAGCATCTGCTGTATAAGATTGCTCTCCAAGCGGCAGATTGTTCAATACGACTTTGCCCTGCACCGGACTGTTCGTGTCTTGATCAAGGAACTCAATATTTAGCTGCCCCTTAATCTTGGCATATTGGAAGGTTACTGTTTTGGACTCGTCTTTCCCGATTGTAATTGTTAGAACTGCAGGAGAAGTCAAATCATACCCCGTAATATCATTAGCATTAAAGGTATAGCTACCGATATCGAACGAATTGACCTTCGAAGGAAGCAATTCATTACCGTCTTCATCGATATACCGAACGGTGATGGTTCCTCTTTCCTTCGTGTATTGGAAGGTAACTGTTTTAGACTCGTTTTTAGTCAAGGTGACTAAAGCCGTTGCAGGAGTGCTCAGAATGTAACCATCTACCGGCTTTGCAGTGAAGTTATGTGTTCCAACTTCGTACTGCTGCACAGCAGGTGGGAGCAGATCAACCCCAAATCTATCGATATACTTAACGGTAATTGTCCCCTTCGCTTTGGCGAAATGAGCTACCGCTACCTTGTCCGTGTCCATCGTGACCGGAAGTGTTGTGGTAGTGTAATCTGTCCCATTAACTGTCCATTTTACGAAATCAGAGTCCGCGGCAGGAGTAGCAGTCAATGTCACAGGCTCTAATTCATTAAAAGTTGACGTTGTGCCGTCCGCGGCAGGAGACGTTGTGCCGTTACCTATTTTAGAAACCTCAAGGGTATGTGTTTGAACTACATCCTTGTTATAGTAAAACGTTAGTGTTCGGGTATTGGTGATATCAGCTACTTGAACCGTTGCGGGATATGATCCCAGGGATACCCCATTTTGATAAACCGCTACATCAGTTGTGCCTGTGCCAACAGCACTTAACTTCTTTAGAGTGGTATCGAACGCTAAGATACTGGTATCAGCAGGTTGTAGTGTGTAGCTCGAAATCGTATCCTTCCGAGAATTTGAAATTGCACCTGTTTTGCTGACAAATACTTTGTACATGTCCGGTTGATTATAATTGCTGTTAAATAGCACTGTTTGCTCCGTTGCATCATCAACCGTATAGCCAGTAATGATTTTAGGTTGATAAATGTTATCTACCCCGACAGAGACATCGGTAAAGGTTTCAGAGTCAAGGAGCCTATCTGTTCCTGCTTCCCTGTACTCGACGTTTACCGTTTTCGATACAAAGTCCTGTTTAAACTGAAAACCATTCTGCGGATCGAGATTACTACTCATTGTCGTAGTAAAAGGAACTCTCGATGCTACACTCGAGATGTAATTGGAGTATGCAACAAAATTCTTAATACTTAGTGTTTCTTTTAACCCTTTCAGATCAGTAAGAAAATTCGTGTTTACATCCAATGTATTTGTAACTGTCGTAAGATTGCTAAGTGGGTTCACATCGGTTAACTCATTGGAATTCAAAAGCAATGTCCCAACCTTAATTAACTGCCCGATCCCTGAAATATCAGTCAACTTGTTGTTACTAAAGTCAAAGGTTCGGGAATAGATATCTGGACCGAATTCACTAGTCTTCGACGGATGGATATTATTTAATCCGTTAAGGTTAATCAATTTATTATTCTTAAGGTTTATAATATCCCTTACATACTGCAAATTTCTCAAACCCGAGACAGAGGTTATCTCGTTATTTTGTAGATATAATTTCTGAACGGACTTGAGATTCCGCAAACCTTCAACATCGGGCAGTCGGTTTTCGCCTAAATTAAGACTGACCGCAAACTCTACACCCTCAAGACCCTCGGTAGACGTCAGAGCGTTACCTGAGAGATTAATATTAGAAGGTGTTCCTGTAGTTGCATCGAATACCTGCATACCGATCAAGCTTGTAATGCCTCTACCAGAAGCATTAAATGTATAAAGATCCTTGTTTACCCCTTGAAGCTCGGTTTTGTTCAGGGTACTGTTAACATCCTTCACTAGTCCACTTTGGGTAAGCCATTGTGCAAAGTAAGTTGCCAAGTTTTGATCAGCAAAAAGATCTCTAATTACTACATCCTGACCTGCTTGGAATTGTGCTAGTTCATCTTGCGGGGTGGATACAGTCATCATTACTGGCTGAGGAACTCCATATACATCACCAGTTACCGTACTACCGCCGTATACCGCATCTGTAACAGCACTCGATGATCCTCCAACATCATCAGCAAATGCCATACCTCCTATGTTGACAGTACTCAGAATTATTGTAGTTGCCAAAATTGCGGCAGTTGCTTGCTTCTTCATCCCAACATCTCTCCCTTAGCCAAGCTTTTTACTTCTATACAGCTATAAACAAACTCCCTTCATAGCTGTTGAAATAGAAAATGACTTTGGTCGAGCGGAAATAAAGTTAAACCGTATTGAGGAAGAAATAGTAAAAGCGCAGCTTACCCCATTAAGGGAGCTGCGCTTTTGAGACTTATTTATGAATGGATTTAGTTCGAAGTCTCGGTAAAGAAGCAAAATTCAGAAGATACCCAGTTAGTACTCCTCGGGAAGAAGGAAAGTATAATACTCATTTTCTTCATCGTCCCCATAGATCGCCCATACCTTCACGTCATCGGGAAAAAGCAACTTGTCGACTATCGCTAACTCGTTCTCATTCCCATCGGTGATTCGCGTCTTTCGGCCGGCTCTTGGCTCAAATGAGATGAAATGTTCTTTATCCTTGAACAACCTTATGACGATGGAGATCGTCAGTTTCCAGTCCTTACAACCAACTCGCTCAATTCCTGGGGTCTTCACGAATTTCAATTTTCGTCACCCTTTCCAAACGGAAATTTTGCCGTATCTATTCCTAGCAACCGCTTAGTGATCAGGATATGGCTAACTATCTCAGGATTTTCTCCATCAAGTTTAGTCGACTGTAAACACTCCTTAATTTTTTCATAAGCCTCAAACTCTCGTTCCTCATAAGCTGTTCTCGCCGCGATAGCTGCAATAACTAGAATAGCAGTGTCGATACCGTGCTCCTGGTATGCAGAAAACATAAGATTAATGTCAGGCAAGGTCAGTTGCTTAGAAATACGATCCCCATCTGGGATATAGACAAGAGCAGTTACTTCATCGCTCGGAACCCCATCCATTACCCCTTCCGCGGTGAGAGCATCGATCCTTACCGGAAGGTGCTTTTTAATGAACTTTCCAATATTGTAACTCTCGACTTCATCAAGCATGTCCTCATTCTCTTCGGGGATCGACCAAATCAATACCGGAACTTGGTAACGTGAGCCTATATAATGAGGCTTTTCAATAATTGTAGGTTGCCCTTGAGGTTTTGAGGGGAGACCTCGAAATTCTAAGTCGTGCCTCTCAATTACCCCTTTCGCCACTCCATATGCATCAATCTCATGACGTTTCATTTCTTTGGAATTCATCAGAACACCAAATGCTGCAACCAAAATTCGCTTACTCATATTTAATCAACCTTTCGGAATGGTTTGGATTTATGTAATGTTGCTTAATACCGGTTCTAGTTTGGGATTAGGTCGGCGTCTGCCAGAATCGCCGCTCAGTTGCTTTAAGAGCAATAAGCGCATATCGCGATAATCTGAGCCAATGGCGTTCAATTTGAGCAATGATACCCGAAATGTGAAGCGATCGTTATCCGACATGGCGATTCGAGTTATAGCCTTCTTACTTCGAAGGGCTTTGTCTGTGATAAGTAAACAAAGCTGGATGTACGACTTGATTCGAACTATATCAAGGGAGCCATTAAATAATCTAAACTCAACCGCCTTAAATCTGCCCGACAACAAGTTATGTAAATTTAATATTCGGTAGCGCGTCTCGTTCCTTCTCAGGGATCGGGTCGACTCGAGCGCATTGAACCCCGAATACCAGACCTCGTTCCACTCTTCAAATGTTTGCGGTTTAACTTTGTTCAGCTTCTCGATGAATTCCTCCGAAAGATCGGCGCAGTACTGGAGCTTGCGCGACTCTCTAACGCTGAGGGCTGTCGATAGCAGATACTGATGCCTGTAAACCAAATTACATAATGTTCTCAATGACTTCGCATTGAATAGCTCGGAGCCAATGTGGACGTGAATTCCGCAGTTTGCGCCGGTTATTGCCCCTTCCAGCTTAAGGGCTGCGACTACCCCGAGAAGGGTTGGAATATCGGCATACTCCAATATAGGCGACACCATTTCGCATTTATAATCCTCTGTTGCGGGGATGAGACTACTACCTTCCCCTTTACGCTGAGCGTCGACAGAGTTGTCCTTTACTATCTGCCAGATTCGGGACTGTTGATCTATTACGGTAAATTCTTCATTTTCCCACCCGCCGTATCTAACGTAGGTGGTTCCAAAATACCCCACTAGGACTTGGGTGGCTTGAAGTCGTGTTATTCCACTAAACTCAATCTCTATACCCATAGTCAGGTCATTAAACTTAACTTGCAAATACAACCCTCCTAAGCGAAAAATCACTTCCTATGTTTAATGTTTTTTCTCAGCTTTTCTTTGCACCAAAAGGGCGGTTTTCTAAGGAATTTGAAAAAATTGTTCAGAAAAGTTATCATAAGTCCGATTTTTACGGGGATTTTCGGGGATTACAGCCTGGGTTGGAAAAATAAAAACCACCTTGTGGTAAGGTGGTTTTCAGGTCATCTGTATAATGAAAGTAAAGCAAAATAGCTAGCAAAATGTTCCGCTGCAACAACGAATTTAACTCTCTAAATCGTCAAGGTAGTCTTTAACTAAATATTCAAAGTCGGCATATGGGTTCATTTCATATAAGATTTCTCTAAGAAAGAATGATAAATCCATATTTAATTCGTTTAGTTTTTCCAAATTAGCTATCAGAATATTAAAATTCCCTTCGGTTGTCTGTCTTTCATAAGCATTAATGCTAGAGTGAACAACATCAATAAATTCTCCAACTGTCGAATTTTCAACAAAACCTTCAGCATCACGTATCTTTTTACCGCTAGTATATGGGTAAACAAAACTTGATTCTGCATCCAACCAGCGAAAAACAAATCGAAACTTTTCCAAAAGAACCTTAGTTTGACCAAGGATAAACTGATCACGCTGACGATCAATTATCGCTGCTAAGTTTTCCTTTAACAGCTCAGCAGAGTCTTTAAACGCCAACAGTCTATCTTTCAGTGAACCTTGCTGCTTGCCGGCATTCTCTAAGAAAGTATGACTAACTGAATGGGACAGGGCTTCAAATAACTTATAGTCAAAATTATTAATAACCTCCACTATCTCTACAGGTACCTCTTTAATACCAAGAGAGAACACAGACTTTTTATCAACATGTATGTTCACAGTCTTCTGTTGCTGTAGCTCCTCGAGTCTCTCTGATATTTGCTCGTATGGATAACACCAAAAAATACTCAGGCTATCTATATCGACTACAAACAAAAAAGTGGGCTCTTTATGTAACAACCAGTAATTTATTGTTGAAATCTTTATAGGTATAGTAATCGCTTGCTCATCGATCTCTACTTCGTCTTTACCTTTACACTGTGCATTAAAACAAAATCCGTTTGGTGTATCGCCATTCAATAACTCAACATGTAAATCTATGCCGATATCTTTTTCTACAGGAATCGTATTAACAATAGAAAATCTTGATAATACACTCTCAAGAAGGGCAACTGCTACATTACCCTTCTTAGTGTTTTGATGTACTTTTGGTAATTGAGGTTCCATACAATCTCCTTTCAACTTACTTATTCTTAGACAACAGCCTAGATTATTTGATTTTACCCACTACTATAACTTTTGCGCCCTATAAGGATCTGAAAGCCTAGCCAAGAGCAAGAGTTGCAGGTCGAGCTTGTTAGTCTGCCGACTAACGTAGGGCGGTAGAACCCCTTCACTGATAAGACGCCTAAGGTGATAGTCGACTCGATCAGCCCTGAAATACGGATTATTCAGATACTCGAACACTTTCTCCAAATCGTAGTGTAGCCCGTTGAACTTAGCGGATCTCGAATGCAGAAGGTGTCCATGCTCCATACCATCTTCACCGAAGGACATGCTCTGGAACGCTTCGTATAGCTCATCAACCAAGACATGCAATGCATTCAGGTATTGTGCTACTTCTTGCCGTTCCTGCTCGGGGAAGTCTTGTGGAGCAGTGAACAGCTCGATCAGCGTCTGGATGTCATAATGATACCCATCACCCTCACGAATTCGAGTACTGTTCTCCTTCAAAAGAATTTGGAGCTGCTCGACAACATCGGCGCTGCGCCCGATCTCCTGCCGCTGCTGCTCCTCGACAAAGACACCTTTCTTTTTCTCAATTACGCTGATTATGTTCGATAAGAGAGAGTATCGTTTAATCGTATACTCATGAATTTTGGCGAAGCTCATTGAGAAGCGAATAGGTTGAACCGTATCGGGATTGTTGCTGTAGAGATACACCGAATAATCATCGTTACCCCCGATGCTGCTGCTGATATCGCTAGACCAAGAAGCGAAGTACTTGTCCGTACTCTTTGTTCCATCAGCACTCCTTAAGTCGACCGGATGCGCCCCGAAGCATGCCCGGATCTGCGCGAAATACGCATCGTCAGGAACAGCCGCATTGAATACCGAATCGTCCTTCTTTAGCGGGTACTCCATCTCGAACACACGATGGAGCTGCTCGATGGATTGAAGGACAATATCGTATGTCGTGATCAGTTGCAGAACATTCAATGAGCGAACATCGTCATGAGAGTGGTTCAAGTCGATGTACGGCAAACCATTCACACTGACGGAGAGCCAGTCCTTCGCAGAGCAGATCAGGCTCCATAGGTTCTTGCCGTTGTAGTTGCTGTATGTGTTAATTAGGAAATCGTCATGATCGCTTAAGGCTTGCCTAAACTCCTCAAGTAAGGAGCTATCGAGAATATATGGGTTCATAACATTGAACCTCTTCCTTACTTATTCTGTTGATCTTTTTGCGTTTACAATATGCAAAAGGTGATCAATAACTTGATTGTTGAGAAACATTTGCGAAGATACCGAACCTAATGCTGATTTAATTGAAATAGATACCCCGTCATCACGAACTTCAATGTGATAATCATCGTTGGATAAAGTTAGCGATATCTCGTGTTTCATTTCAACTAGCTCAGGGTATCTTCGGTAATGTTCACTAAGTGCATCTCTATGGTCATAGTCAATACATCCATCATCAAGAATTAAAGCAACTCTACCTGGAATAAAATCGCCACGCATCCAGGAATCAAGAATCGCCTTATGAAAAGAGATATCCCTGTAACTCTTAGTGTAAGGAATTTTATTTTCCTTTACCATTTTGCGAATTAAGTATTTAGAGAGCCCTAAATACTCGGCAGCTTCTTTAACATACATATGTTTGTCATACCACTTCTTCGCTTCCTCTTCACCTCTAAGAACATAACCAATCATTTGAGTTCTCGCCGTTGAGCTCTAACAAATTCACGATCAATTTCATCAAGAGCAAGAATTAAAGCGTGGTATCTACGCTGGGCATACAACCTACGCTTTTCTAAATCCTCAGGTCTATCTTTATAATAAACGCTTTTAGTTGCACTTTCTTCGAATACCTCGTCTAAGTGCTTTTTGATGTCAGCTTCTTGAA
This sequence comes from Paenibacillus sp. CCS19, assembly GCF_033239625.1. Classification (NCBI taxonomy): domain Bacteria; kingdom Bacillati; phylum Bacillota; class Bacilli; order Caryophanales; family Paenibacillaceae; genus Paenibacillus; species Paenibacillus sp. CCS19. The sequence continues at coordinate 78,955 of NZ_BTCK01000011.1, read as the reverse complement.
TTTCTAAGACTGTTTGGATAAAGCGAATAGTCTCACTCGATAAATGCATTTCATATCGCGTTCCAGATAGCTGATCATCTGAATCACTTCGGTCAGAAGGTAAGGGGGTTAACAGTGGTCCTCTTGGCGAGACAGTCGCTGCTCCCATCCACTCACGTAGTACTTCCTCGTGAAAAACAACTCTACTACCTACCTTGATGCTGGGAATTTGCTTTGTTCTGACCATTTCATATATTTTTGCACTTGATATACCCAACATCTCGGAGACTTCTTTTACGGTTAGTGTTACTTTTCTAACGGACATTTGCATTACCTCCGTTAGGTTTTAACTTTTCCAAATATGTAACCACAAGCTGTGAAATACCGAGCAATAACTCTGCTTCATACTGGTCAACAGCTACTGGAGGGAGATTCCCGTTCTCCCTATGTGCTGAGTTACGGTGGTGTCCAATCTTATTGAGATAGGTTGATACACCAGTCAACAATCCAATAATCCCACTTTTCTTTTGATCTGTAACATCTTCCAGAAACATTTCCCATGACTTAGCCATGTAAGGACCACCTCGTCCATTTCCGACGTCGGTATATGATTCAATAATTGAGAGACATTGGCGAAGGGCGTCATAAGTAAATCCCCTCTGCATATGTTCTCTGGCTAATTCGAGATGCTCATACGCTTGAGTCCAACTCGTATCATTTAGCAATGATGAGGGAAGTGTCATTCCGTATTTCGTGGAATACCCAAATTGTCGGATGAACCGAATCCAGTCTGATTCAGATATCTTTATTTGCTGGCTGCCGGTTATCTGAATGATCTTATTTCCGTTTTCCCGTACTTCGACAAGTGCTTTTACTTCAATACTAAAGTGCAAGTCGCCAGATCGAACCCCTTCGAGAGCGGAGATATCATTGGAATCGAAAATCCATTCCCATTCTCTATAACCGGTGCTTTGATTGAACACCCTAATATTGGGTTGGATTTCACCGACAGCTTTCTTCAAGAAAGTGGAATTAGACTTAGCAGATACCTGAATGTCTAAAATGTTTTGAAGCCTGTGTGTTTGATCCGACATCACAATATCGAAAAACTGAATGTTATCAGAAACTCTCAAGTCGAACTCAAACTTTATGAATGTATTGTTGTTCAAGTGATTAGAGTGCATAGATGATTCAAACAGATTTATCGTATACATGAGTATCTCCTTCAATTGAATTAAAAGCTTTTGAAAGTATAAAAACCTTCCTCCGAACATGAACCACAATCCAAATGATTTTCAAACCCCAAAATCACTATAGGGATGTTTCTACCTAATGTGCCAGAAATACAAAACCTGTGTTGCCCTTGACCTGTACTGTAATGACCACATTTATACTTGTATAGATTTATCGGAAACATGCGCTCCGGTTCTTTCATCATTAGCTGATTAACATATGGACAATGCTTGGGATTCGATTTATCTGTATCTTTGTGCTTATCTAAATCTTCTAGACCTTGAAGAAATAATGAGCACCCCTTCGAGGGATCTTTAAAGACATGGCAATTACCTACATGAAAATAAAAGCTTACGGATTTACCCTTTAGATCAAAATCATTAACTCTAACCCTTATGTTATTGAGGTCGAAGTAATAATCCCACTCATCTCTAATCAGCTTCGTATTGCTATTGATCCGACTTCGTCTAATGAAGATTAGCTTTCCATGCCCCATACCGTAACTCCCTTGTAACTCACTTTATAGCCGCTGCCTTTTTAAGCTGCATCAAGTTGCTTTCTTGGATCGACATATCTAAATTGTGTCGGTTTACAACCGTTGGCTTGATAGGATTAAACCGCTGCATCGAAGCAAAAGTATAAATACCGTAAAATAGTGGGAGTTTCCGAATATATAGCGATCCCTGCTTAGCTGTGACGTTTACTACTTCCTCATACTTTGTCTGTAAGTCAGTCACATCAGGTGTAATATCATTATTTTGTAATCGACTCGGGATATATTCACACACTGTACTCTCTATTGAATTCAGCTTTTCGTCTAACTTAAAATGAGTGGTTCCATGCGTTCTACAAACCATTGGACGTTTGCTATAGACTGAACACCTTCCATTTTCCTCGTTAAGAAGCGGACATCGGAAGCTTGTTCTAGTTTTACCACCTTTAAACGATTTGAACTTATTTAAGTTGCCCTCGTAATCAAGCTGGGTCTGGATTGCATTATCTAGATCTGGATGTTCAGCTTGAAAATCCCGGACATTATCCATCACTTTTTTATATAGGTTAATAATTTCCTGCTCAGTCCATGTAGTATGAATTTCATCCATGATTATCTCAAGTTCAACCTCTGAGACTGTAAAGAAATCGCTGCAACAATTATTACATCCCGAGAAACACTCGTGGGAATTATCGGTATGCTTAAAATATGATTCAACTGTAGTTTCAACTTGCTCATAAAGTTTGAATAGGTGTGCCGCACGACTGTCAGAAGCAACCCGATGACAATTTTTCGAAGCCTTCCCGCTTCCACAGAAGCAACGTTCTTTCTTAGCCATAAACTACCTCCAACATGTATAATTCCGCCAGTAAATATTCGCCAAAATATGACTAAATCCCTTCTCCTGTAGGGTGATAGACCTACAGAGGCTTAACCCCACTAAAATGGAAAGAGCCGAGCAGCAATCTACTCGACTCCTTGTTTGAGTAATACCCGATGACCAGTCATCGGCTTCCTAGCTAATATCTGCACCTAATGCTTCTAACCTCACTGTAACTCTAGTCTGGTAACCTGTCTAACAAATCCTTTGCAGAATACCTGATCCCCGCGCATTCTTCTAGGATGCTTCTAGCGAGTTGTTTTACTTCCACATCTTTAGAAGTGATACACAAATGGTAAGATATATTAGCAAAAATATCGTAGTTACCCCATCCACCATATCCAGTTGCATTAACAAAAGTTTGTGATATCGATTGTAAAATCCTTGTTTGATAAATAACTCCAAAATTCAAGATCAGTTTTCCAAACGATGACAGTCGATGTTCCACTATAAACTTACTGATCTTATCTGCATCCACCAAAGCCATTACATACTCATGCACTTGGGCATTATACTTAGCATTCAGAATATTATTTATGGAGTTTTGTTTGTTCTCCTCTTTATTTACACTATTGATAACGAAGTCAAAATCCTTAAGTATCTCTTTAACCGAGTCATACCTTAATGACTTATCCCTTGCCATACACCGTTCAACTACAGTCTTAAACATATGATTAGGATCTTCTGAATTTAAGGTGAAGATATAATCAATAATTTTGCCAATAGAGTATATATCACTTTTCAGATCCAATTTGGTAAAGTCTGTACCTGCGGCTGGATCAACAAAAAGATGATTGTTCTTCTCCGTCATCGACGACTTCATGCTGCGTTCAATAGATAAGTCCTTACTTAACCCAAAGTCGCAGATCACAAAATCATTCTTAATCTTTAATATATTTCCTAAATGAAGATCACGATGAATGATACCTTGCTCATGAGCATATGCCATACCGTTCAGAATATACAATACGATTTTCAGCTTATCTTCAACAGAGAGATCGAACTCTTCTTCTAAGTACTTAAAGAGATTTTTATCCCCTTGTTCCATCAAATACGAATGGTTGTCCGAATCGTATTCATACACATTCAGAATTTGTGGGCAACCTTCAAGCTTCTGCATATTTTCAAATTCATATCTCATGCGTTTTTGAAGCTTTTCATCATTTTGAAAATGGGGCTGCAGCTCTTTCCTTAAAACCCCTTCCCTAACCCGCACAATATTACAGTAAGAGCCATAATCCAAAATGTCGTTAGGAGCTAAAATGATGTCTCCCGCATCTGGATTTCTAACCTTTACGTTGTCTCTCAATAATACTTTTGTGATGAGTTCAATTACGTTGTTACTTTGTTCTTTATTTATCGAGGAGAACTTGAGAATGTTCAAAATATTTTGCAGCACATGTAACCACTTATTGTTCGGCAATCCACTGTATTGGTCAACTAAATACTGGTCTTCTACTATTCTAAGACCACCATTCTGGTCAAAGAAGTCAGCAATATCCAAGTACTCAGCACTCAGTACAGAATTATCAAAATACCAATCCAAAACAAGACCATAATACTGCCAGTTGGTATCTGAGATCTTACCATCCCATAGTCGCTTATCGAGATAACTTAGGATTTTTATATAGTTCTGCTCCGATAACACAATATCCCTCCTTAAACTTCCATTGAATTGGGAGTGATGTGACTACTTATTGAATTCAAATGTATCTGCTTTCGATAAAAGCTCAAACGCTTCCCGAGTAGCCCCAAGTTCCTCATTCAACCAGAGGATCTTTCCAGCCCCCTCATTTAGCTCGACATCGAATCCGAACTTCCGATAGAAGTGAGCCGACCGTTCAATGTGACCCCAATCGACACCGGAAATCCAACCGTCGATGAACTTGATACCTAACTGGTGAGCGAGCTTCAAGATCTCGTTCATGACGATGGAACCGTAGCCGCGATTAACGTGAGCACCCTCGATACGAATGTCTGCTATCTCAATACGCTGTTCCTCTTGAAATACGTGCAAGTAGATATTGGGGTCAGCCAGCTTTACGCCCTTATCTGTAATGATCCGAATACGCAAATTGATATTGATATCGTCTTGATCGTCATCGTAATACAATCGATATATGATGACTTGTTCGTTATACTTGTTGGTCACGACATTGAGGACACGATGACCTTCACCCTCAATCTGAGACGATTGATACTTAACCTCGTATTCGATATCACTTTTCCGCTTCAAAGGGATCGGCTTATAATTACGCATTCGCTTCAGATCATCGAGCGAATCGCTCTCGCCAAATAGACCTTTCAGGACATCCATTATCTTTAACTTCTCCTCGTTAACCCGCTGATCTTCATCTTTCAAAGCAGGAACCCCCTTATAGCCCGAAGCCGCGTCTGTACTCCATAATTCAACAGCCTACATCCTAATACCTTCCATTAAGTCGACAGAAATCTACAGAAAAAAGAGACAGCGCATAATGGCTGTCCCAGATATCTAACTATAAAGACCCTAATACAATCATTCGATAGCCTCTTTTACAATGAACTCTATTTGCTGATCAAATTCATGACCTGGAATGTAGGCAAGCACATCTTCTTTGTTCTTAAGGTTACTTGCATCGAATCCAACCTCAGCTTTCTTGCAAACAAATATATCCGAGAAAAAGTCACCGAGTGTAAATCTTTTCTCCTTTGGCACATTCGACGCACGATAGTTAGCTGCTATAACATCAATATATTTTGCAAGGAACACCCGATCTTCACTAACATCATACACAGCAACGTAGGATTCTTTTGTGATTCTCTCCATGAAACCAATTTGCTCTTTCAATTTCCCATAATCGTTGTTAGAGGGCAACTTCGCTTGCACTAGGAGACTCTTTATTAGCACTTCCTTTTCGTTACCCCTCCAGACATTGAATTTACGTAAGGAAATTGCAAAATCTGCACCGACTACAGGCTCCATTGTATTCTTAGGAAAGTCTTTAGATATTACCTCATATTGGAATCTATCACTCACATTGTTATATTTCTCCAAAACATCAGAACATTTGGACTCTATTAGAGCTAGCAATGCTGCTGTAATATTTTCCTCTCCGTTTAGGCGACCTTTAGAAACTCGCCTAAATGTCTCAGTCTCAGCTTTATTAATTGCACCGATCAAAATCGATTTCATTTTTCCTTGTATCATGCTCGACCCTCATTCTAAAAAGACTTACTTTATAATTTCTATAGGTTAGTTCCTAATACCTTCCATAAAGTCGACAGAAATCTACAGAATAGGATAGACTACCGATTAATCAGAGGATTCCAAGCATTCAATCTCTGGTTGGTGATCGGGTGATCCAAACAAAATGCCCCATTTGCGGGGATGTGGCGCACATGGAGCTATCTGAAAGGAGCTGGCACGTTCGAATTATCTGCTCCACTTAGCATGTATTTAGATCACCAGTTGGATCATGAAATTCGCCCAGATCTACCCCGATCCGAGCAGTTGCGGAGAGAACTACGCCATCCTGTTCCTTACCAATAAGTCCATCCCGTATCGTTGATAATTCATAAGGAACCGGTTGTCGATGTGCATGTGATTCAAGATCCCCATATTATCTAACCCTGGCTCCGAGTGACGATAATCCTGAATGATAAAGTAGAGGTTGAAGTAAACATGATCCTCATCGTCCAATTTACTGATTCTGTCGAAAAGACCTTCAACATCGGCTCGGTTCAAGTATCTGAAGGATTTCCGCCCCTCAACAATGTAGAACGGATAAGATAGTGTGCTTACCGAAATGATACTCTGGAATTTCTTCAAGTCTTCGGGGATTGAATTAAAATAATCCTTCGCCGCTTCCTCATCTTGAAGGATACCCGATATCCAAGTTCGGCTACCATTGTGAGCTTCAATGATAAACATCTTCCTGCCTCCTCGATACATCATTGATTTCCACTTGACCTTAGTTATTATCTGTAATTGAACAGTCAAAGAGACAGAAAGTCAAATGCTGATTCGCACTTACCCCTCCTCGAACATAATGGAAAACTTCATCTTGATCGCACCATAGCATTGGTCGCATACCATGATAATCTTGTTTCCCGTACTGATGAATTTGGCTTCGATACGATAATCTGTGTCGGGAAGAACCTCTGGCGGCATGAAGCTCGCACTACATACCCCGCAGGAACCGTGGAGCTTCATGTAATCCTCCATGCAAAGTGAACCCATGTCATGGGTTAAATGATTGAACAGCATTTCAGCTTCCTTCTGGCAAAATACACAACTCATCTACAACGCCTCCAAATTGTTATTGAACACAAAAAACCGCAGACTTCGCCCGATTAAGGCAATGTCTGCGGTGCTTCCGCATTCTAAATTATTAACTTGATACCAATATACCCCAATTGACGAATAACGGCAAGAAAATCCTGCCTTGCAGGATCAAGGTCACCTGATACTTATCAATGGAAACTATAGTTCGAGAAAAAAGGAAAACCCCTTCCAAAGATGAGGTTAGCTTTACAACTTATACAACCCCACTACCAAGTTTCAAGATCCATGCGATAAGACCACCAAGTTCGCCGACAACCAAGTAGAGCAGACAGATAGCAAGTACGATGTACGTTAGGGCTCTTCTTCGTAAGTAAATTACATAAGCATTTTTATACCCTCCAGATGAATCAAGAGAAGCTTCTGTTTCTTTTACAACTGATAATGCGTCATTTGTAACGAATCGCGGCTTTCCATTACTTTCTGAACGAGCATCCATCCATTCTCGGGCAAAGGGAAGTCCTATGAAAGCAAGGTCTAGAATAGTAGAACCAATAAGAAAAATTGAAAGTAACACAGCACCGATACCGAAAATAACGCGAACAACTGGCAAGATTGGGTTTAACCATTTCATAGCCGTGAATACATCCGCTTTCGTACTATCCATTACCAATGGTATCAACAAAACTGAGACATCACTGTTATAAGATGACATAGTGTCGATGAGGTTCTGTTGGGTTTGTGTCGATACAGGCGATTTCTGCAATTCTTCAATGAATATACCTAATGCATTTTTACGGGATTTTTCTGTTGCTGCATTAAAATTAGTGCTATTGAATTTGATAGCACCGCTGCTGTCATCATACACCAGTAGTCGGGTATCAGAAGATTCAACACCTGAGTTTGCTTTAAATTGCAACTTTAAGTACTCACCATCTGTCCCCATCTTTGACCAGACTTCACTCATGTGCTTCTTATCACCAACCGGAATTTGAATACTCTTTATATCTGAACTACCATCGTTTGCTGCAAATGCCCCTACTGCTCCAGTAAATAAGGAGAATAACATTAATAGTAAAAAAAGAAATGACCCCTTCTTCATTGTATAGCCACTCCCCTAAATTCTATTTAATTTCTAGAGCCTTCCTTACCTTCTCTTCTGGTTTAAATTTCATAATTCTGAAATAAGCAAATATACCTGCAAGGAACATACATGAAACCACAACTGTATTGCGCATGGTTTCGGAGACTTCGAAGTTTCCTTGCCCCCCTGTGTTAAAGATCAGTAGCAAGGAAGCTACAGTAACACCCATAAGGGCGACTGTGAATGCTAACATTTCGAGGAACCAAACACCCGCCTTATAAATTGTCCATGTTTTGCGACTGTACATTACTCCTACTATCGCTTTAGTCATCAATTTAGCCATAAGCTCAATACCTCCAATTTTGTGTGCATATAGGACCAAAAATCCTTTCTAGAACCCCTAAGATAAGTCAAACTCCACAACAAATAAGGAATTCTGCAATCGACAATCTAATTCATAGATTTTGGGTTCTATTGACTATAATTTAGCTCTTCAAAAAACTCCTAAAGTTCTTTATTCTCAATGAATGAAAAATAACAACTTCAAATAAAAAGTCCCACATTGCAGATCGCAACGTGGGCAAGAAGGGAGAGTTCGGTAGTAGCCAATGAGAAGAAATTCTGGCTACTTAGTAGTGATTATTTTGCTAAATTATCTCTTAAACTAATATTATTCTGATATATGCAGGGTATGATCGATACCATTACCAAGGTACGTTTCGACCTATTACATCTCCGGTGAAATCTCGACCAGATACCCCGCCTGAAGCAGTGGAATTTGTTACTGATCCGAACGAGCAGTTCTCACCAACCAAGCCACCTACCATCCCCCTTGCTGCAACTGAACCAGTTGCAGAGGAATCAATAATTTCGGCTTTTTTAGTCGGTGTTCCACCGTTCTGACCAACTAAACCACCTACTCTAATAAATGATGCACTAACATCAGCACCTGAGTAGGAATACTTAATAATCCCATGATTATTACCTACAAGACCACCTACATTGAATGCATTGTAGCTGGACGATACCGAACCGGTTGTGTAACAATTTTCAATCATGCTGTAACTACGTCCGACCAAGCCACCAGTGAATGACGCACCCAACACACTCTCATTTTCGAGACCGAGGTTCTTAATAACTGAACCGTACTCGGTAAAACCAAATAAACCTACGTTATTGCTGTTGGGCTTAACGATCTTCAAATTTTTAATTAGGTGCTCCTGTCCGTCGAATACTCCAGTGAACGGGTGTTCGGGTGTGCCAATAGGGTCCATACTCAATCCTCTTGCATCAATATCAGATCCAAGCTTTGCATTTGCGGTAACAGCTCCACCATTCACCTTATTTGAGAACCACTCTAGATTTTCCTTGCTAACAAGAACGTAGGGATCGGATGTTGTTCCCGAACCGCTAGGTGAAGCAGGGGCTGCCAAAGCTGCTGGTGCCGCGGCAACTAATATTGCCGCAGTTAGAACTAACGATGCAATTTTCATTTCCGTCTTTCCCATAACCCAACACTTTCCTCTCTAAATAAATTAGCGACCTTTGTTTAAGCCGCCTTGTAAATAATAATTTTGATTAAAGTACTACTCTTAAAATCGGAGAATCTCTAAAGAAAAAGTGCTGACTACCCCATATAGGTATCAGCACTCAATTACGATTCATATACAAGGTAGAAAATCTCGAGCTATTGTTCCAAATACCAATCAAGTATCATCTCCAAAATAATAATTGCAAAACTTCTTGCCGTATCACCCTTGGACGCTTTTCTGAGTATATCGAAAACTCTCGAAAGGCTCTTACCGATGCCTTAAATGCTTTGTTACAAAGTACTGATAAAACAGCAGAATGCGCCTACATTTAGTTGCTCATATCTCCCATCAAAGAGACAAACACTGGAATTGACTCATGTTCGACAGTCCGCAAATCCTTGTTCGACAAGAATGCAGATAAGAGTACTGCTGGATCAAATAGAGCAAAGATTACACTTGCCGAGCTCTTCCTTCCCACCGAAGAAACCTTAATGTTTCCGAGAGCAATCTGCCAGCAGTCATCTGGTTGAACAATGGCAACCATCAATCTGAGTGATAAATTACGCATGGATTCCAAGTTGTATTCTGTTATCTTGATTAAATTGAACATCTTGGATTCCGCACCAAAACCGAATTTCGAGGTGAGAGCAAATACCCCGACCCCTGTAAGGAAATCCCTCTCCTTCATGAACTTTAACTCCTGGGCGAGACCCATTGGTGAACGGAATGCGTCAAAGACCAGGCATCTTTCCAGCTGCTCGGCTGCTATGCACGAAGAAAAGCCAGCGGAGTCATTCGGCTCCACTGGCACTGATTCGTTAAATGTAGCGAAGAACTCATCTATATAAGGTCGAAGCTGGGCTTTAACTACAGAATACGACAATTTGGAAAACCCGCTCTCTGTATATGATCCATTCGAAATTTCAATTAATTCAGCGAGGTCTGCAATAGCCACTCTTATGACGCGAGCTGAGGTCGGATCTGGAGTAAGATACTTATGGAATGATGACTTGCGACTTATTCTTGGCAATTTTAACGCCTCCCATCTTAGATTTTCTCCTCCTAGATAGAGAACTCAATAGTTCTTCAGAAACTTCAGGAAGGTCGTAGGGATTGACCACCAATTTCTTAATGGTACGAAATGTGGTTAATGCCCCTCGAACTGTATCGATATCACCTGCATGATTAATTGCATCGATCTGCCCTTCAACCAAATCAGCAAATTTTCTCGATGCATAATGGACATTTCCTGCCACCACATTAACAGGAACCCCAAAACGATCTGCTACCTTTTGGTTGTTCATCTTCCCATCGGTTAAATAATAATGAAGGCGATCTCCAACAGTACTGGACATCTGATGATTGGCGAAAGTAACGTATTCCTTTGCAAAGTCGAAGACCTCTTCAAGAGCATCGGCTTTTTCCTGAATTAGCTCCAACCTAACTGTATCCCGACAATAACGCGACTGGGCATTAAGTAACCCGATTGTCTTCTTAATTGCAACAAATGTGTTTGCCATGATAAAACCTCCACTTCAATCGATGTACGGATTCTTGTTCTGATGCCAATGGTGCATCTGATTCATCTGTTCTCTGATGTTCAGATTCTCCCCGGTCTCCGATTGACCGAACTCCCCACTGAAAAACCGTTTTAGTGCTTCACGGTCGTTTACCGAACCGTTGAGGGAGCTCACTAACGAAAGAATATGGGCTAACTTGTCCTGATCGCATTCCTTTGACAAGACCTGCTCCGCATAGTGGGCGAATACTGCGATTCGGGAGATCTCCTTCTGGCAATCAGCTAAACTAAACTTCGGATTATAACGCGGCTTCGGAAAATAAGGTTCTACCCCTGCGAGAAAATGTCGGTAAACCGGTGTCCCCGTCTCTGTTACTTTACGAAAATCAACCATTCCTGACTCGATGGTCGAAATATCATTTGCTTGCTCAATTACTTTAAGAGGTGTACCAATCAAAGACCTGATCTTATCCGATACATATTTCACGCTTACCTCAATGGCATTTACCGAGACATCGAAGGCAGCTGCAGTCGTTCTTGCATTCAAGTTGGCTTTTTTCAGATAATGATGAATACGTTCCTTTGTCTTTTCATGCGAAATTATTGAGAGATTCTTGAGATAACGTAAAACTTCATCGATAGCCTCCAACCTCTTATGCTCGACTTCAAGCTCATCATTGTAGACGTTATCCTTAATGCGGTATTGGACTGTTTCCCTTAGAGCCTTTACTTCACGAAAGATATTAGTTTTATGCTTCATGACAATGCCCCCCCATAGGAGAATTATCGCAGTATCGCTTCAATTCGCTGTTATCGAATACCGTGTTAAACCAACGCACTACTTCCTCCACCTCTTGCCGTGACTCGCTTTTTAAAAGGGCTTCAATCTTATCGCTCTTGAACAAAGTCGATGCCAACAGGAAACGGAACTGATTCCTCGCCGCTCTCAATGCAGCTTGACTCTTGAACTCCTTACTCATGTACTTCCTCGACGAGCACTTCTCTCCGCTAAGGCACAAGACTAACAGGACTTTATTTCTTTTCGAACTATCTTCTATCAATTCCAATATCAAGCTGATACCTTCGATGGTGAGCAATTTAAGATGAAGTAAGTATCGTTCTTCATCTGTCAAAGAACCCGACTCCGACCTGGCTTTGATTTCCCCATAACCCTCGATTAACAAGCGGTACTCATGTGCAACTAGCGGTACTGCCATCTCAATGTCCTTTCCCATGTTGAACATCCCCTTCTTGACAGAGTTCGATTACAGAAACTTCCTACTTTTTGGATGAAGTCGGCTAAAAACAACAAAATAAGCATGATTTTTTCAAACCTGACCCTACTTAGGATTTAGGAAGCCGATTACAACACTTTCAAGTCTAAGGCATCCCCTTATTTTTGAGAGAGCCACAAACACAGACGTCCCACGGGGTTCGAGCTGCGGGAAAATTGGACTGTAATTTTTCCTCAGTAGGAGAGTCAAGTAGTATAAAAATGCTTGATTGTATTCTGTTAAAAGAGGAGCTATTTGCTGAACAAGTGAAATTTTATCCGATCGATGGAGTAGTATCGTGAAAACAAGTTATCTCAGAAGTTTCCTCTATTGTTTGGGGGAATATAATAGGAGGTCTACGAAAATCTACATAATTAGGACAATCGCCTCATTATTAGCTCCTAAAGCTGTCGGCTTTTCATATTCGAGATTAGAAATACAGTGTTCTTACAACAAAGTATGGTGAATATAACCGAATACTGAGTAAAACTACATAATCAGAGGAATATGAATGGGCGTTAACTTCATCGAAGTATTTAATTCATTGAATAAAACATGATTTCAACTTTGGTGCAGAATCGAAAATGACTATTATTACCTCATACAGTTGAACGATCATGTTCGTGGGAATAATAACAAGTCTACACCTTTATAAAAGTGACTTCGCTCCGTTATAAAACTCTTATGGATTTTATAAAACAAACTTCAGTCGGCTAAAAAATCTCTAGACTTTAATAAAAGAGACTTCGCTTCGTTATAATTTCTCTAGGCTTTTATAAAAGTAATTTCGCTTTATCATAAGACTCTCATGAATTTTATAAAAACAACTTCGGTTTGTTATAAAAGTCTCATGACCGTTATAAAACAAATTTCGGTCGGCAATAAAATATCTACCCCTCATACTGAGGAATACCTGGTTTTAAAAACTGCTCGTTAATATATCGAACAAGAAAACTATCCACCGCGGCGAATGTAGGTCATGAATTTCTAAGCATGTTGTAAAGGGGAATCCTTGCAGGGATACAACTCGTGAAGTTCCTGCCCAGGCTCGTGAGAAAATTTAAGGAGCTACCCCTGATGTAGCGAGAAGGGAACAAAAGGCGGATCGCTGAGGATAATACCAAAGTCGTAGATGTTGGGATGACCTTCCGACATTGGTTGCTGAGTCATTAAACATAGAAAAGGCTCCCACCAGTTACATGCGTGGGAGCCTTCATCGTTAAGTTTCATCTACTATTTCATACTTGTTAAACTTTATATTGAACCATAGTGTACTCTCTCCTGCCCATTGATAAAAGGGATGCAGAGCTGAATTATTTATATCTAGTTCACCATACCCTTCCAGTTCAAGTGTTTTTACTGGAGAGCCTTCTTCAAAACATTGTTGCGTCAGTTGCAATGCATCAAAGTCTCGGCTGAGTTTCTCGAAATCAACAAAAGTAATACCATCGTGTTTACTAGCTCGACGTCCATAGTGTTCTAACAAGAACTGTACATCTTCCAGCTCTTCTACAACAAAGATATTGGCTTCCTTAGGATCAATTAAGTGCCATTTTCCTGTCCAATTAAGCACTTCGTTAAAGTGTGCTCCATATTCTAAATCACTCATGTAAGTTGCAGTCCAAAATCCATGATCAGGTTTTGCGTAGCCCTCTTTATTCTGCACTGGCTTTATACTATTAAAATCAAGTTCGTTTTTTCTTATATGAAACTGCTTCTTTAATTGAACGTCTCTTTTCGGCATTAGAGTATCCCCTATCTGTAAGCATATTGCATAATTATACCACCTCCTACTGACTGTTTCATAAGAACCCCTCCATAGAGATAATTAAAGGAGGTATCCACTATCGACACCTCCTTGCCATTCACCATATTCAACATGAATCCCACTATATTGAATCCCCTTTAACTTTATTTATATTCTCACACGTTAAAAACGATTTGCCCCCCACGTTTTACAAGTACTTTACGTTCGAGATTAGCATTCTTATGTTCCTGATTCTCCCCACTAGTACCTAAAATCAGGTTTGAAGCAGAGTTATTGAAGGTATCCCTGTCAATGTGATTGTTTTCATAAATGGAGTCGATACCAAGCATTCCGACTTCGCCATTCTTGAACAAGCCGATCATTTGATGATCTTTCAGAATGATTCCTTTCCGAAGGGTGCAACACTTATATTCGTTATCGTCACCTGATCCCTGTCCACTCACCATTAACCCTTTTCTTTTAGTGGGATAGAATACACCATTTGCATAGATCAGTGTCATTTCTTTATATCCGCGCTTTTTCCGAAGATAGAGTTTGTTACCATCCTTAAGAAGCTCACGAATTCTGTTATCAAATCGTCCAAAGAAACCTTGTTCCTGATCCACAAGAAAAGTGAAACGCTCAAACGATGAATGTTCAACATTATCGAGGAGATGCATCCTATTCTGGAGAATTGCCCAACACGCCTTATTTTTCTCCGAAGGAATCAACAATGTAGGTTCGCCGTTCAAGTTGTTAATACGTATAGGCAATTTCAAAGATTTAGGATTTACAGTTTCAGCAATAATTATCATGGTAAACGCCCTCCTTAAGCTGTAAGAGTATTGTTGTCGTAAAGACCAAGTGCTTCGCCAAGTTCACGATGCCTTAAGATGTATTCGATGAGTCCTCCCAACGAATTAACGTCCTTCAAGAAATCGATCATTACAATTTTGCATTGTGGTACTTGTAAGAAGTTGAAATCCTTGTAGTCTTGAACCAGACGGGAGAGAGTCGTCATACTGCGACAGTTACCAGAAAGGGCATTTTTCATGGTGGCGCTCAAGCTCGTTACGTAACGCTTACCACTTTGGCGTTCCTGCTCAATAATATGATCTTCCATTAGATCGAAAACTTCCTTGACCATGCTTATATTTAATCTCAAGCTCTCCAACCAAGAGTCATTATTGGCAAAAGAGTCGACCTGAACATAAGTCTCTGATACCCCTCTAACACCAGCTTCATACTCCTCCGATGAGATTAAAGGAATTTCCCGATCAATAACTGACATTTTAATATTACGCTCGATGGTGCAACCGAAAGCTCCAGCATTGAACTCAGGCTTTGTTAGCTTGCCTTCTGCCATCTTAACGAAACCCTCACTCAGACCTATACGTTCAAACTCGTTAAGCTGTTTGATAGACTTATTCGGAACTACAGCAGAAGCTGCCTTCTGGACTTGATCGACTGTTGGATTTGCGCTAAATGTAAGCATTGCGAATCCTCCCTTTTAAGTGCTTTCTCTCTAACGTTCGAATTCTCTCACGAGCTTGTAAAACGTGTGAACCTTGATTTCTGGTGCTTCTGTATCAGCCAACTTAGCCAATTTATTCAACTCGGCTGCGGCTTTTTCACTGTTCCTATCGTCAATACTTCCATATCGGTACTTGGAATAAACATCCCAAAAACCATCTGGGTATTCCTGCGGTCTACCCATCTTTTTGAATTTCGCCTCATCTTGCTTAGAGTGTTCAAACCGTGGAAGGTATTTAAGCAACTTTTTAGCTTCGGAGTTGAACTTCTGTGTATCAATTCCTTCAGCAGAAACTAAGTTAATCCCTTTATCGGCGCAAGTCCAAAGCAAACTACATAATTCGGAAATTGAACCGCAAGCGCTTTCGAAACTTTCGATAACCAGTTCGTCACCGTTACTGATTTTAGCGAGTAGGTTCATTAACGAACTGCCACTGGAAACCCCATAAGAGTTTACTGTATCAACAAACAATTCATCATGTTTGTTTTTCAACCTAAATTCTTCGACTTCACTTGCTTTTCTAGCCCGAACGTAAGCGTACTTCATGACCGATACCCCCTCTCAACTTAGTTAAATGCTGCAAACAAACCAGAATATACGGATAGAAGGAATATCATCAATATCAACGCTACCTTGCGGTCACTCATCCTTACATCTCCACCGAAACCAACAAGTGCTAAGCGAAAAAGCACCACTCCCGCTACCAACGTTACAAGAAGCATCCCTGCGCTCAATGAAGCCATCCAAGTTCCGAACACAAGCGTCATCTCCCTCTATTTTTACTTAATTGGTTTTATTTACCTTATAGATATAATATAACATGATTTTTAATGAAAGTACACACTTTCATTAAACAATCTTCTGAAAGTTTTCACTTTTAATAACGAAATAGACAAGACTGAAAAAGACAAAAGGAGCGAATAGAGATGACCGCGCCCGTAGCCGCCACAAGCAGCGATACATGGTCTTGGACGGAGCAGACCTGCGAAGGAGCCAAAGGGCAGCACAGGCGATGCTTGAAGCCGTGGAGAGGGAAGCCGAGGGAGGGCTACCCCAAGCGGTGGGGAAAGGCTACCCCGAATGGGGGTGATCCGAAGCTGAGGGTCACATTTACTGATTTTTAGGAGTTTGTACTTCGCGACTGATCGAATACTCATTATCGAGTTGGTTAGGTCGGGAATTCTGTTTAATCTGCCTGGGTGGTTGGATGGATCTTGAACGTGTAGTGATTTCTCGTCTAAACATATCTTTGTGTTTGAAGAAAAAGACTCAACTTCTTGCAAACTGTTCTTACTCTGCATGAAAAAGACTCATCTTCATAAGAACTGTGCTTATTACGTAGGTAATAAACTCATTTTGGGCTGAGCTGTCCTTATCACGTAGTTAATAAGCTCATATTTAATTGGAGGACAACGACTATTGGACAGGTTCGTGGGCATATGCCGTGCGATGTAACGCCAGCTTGTGGGCTCATTCTGGTTGAAAATGCAAAGAGAGCAGCTGCAACTGGCTGCTCTCTTTCTGTGCATTGGGATATGCTTTCTCATGCGCTACCCCTATTAATTCTTACTGACAACATTTTCGACATTTCAAAAGAAACGCCGTGCCGTATAAGGGGCGATGTGTTCCTTTACGATAGCTCGGATTACTCCCAGACTAAATTGGTGAATTCGGTACTAGTCTGTTGTTGTGTTAGCCTGCATCCTCAATAATAATAACCCAATAAAAGCGAAAATCCATAAGGCGGGGTTAGGGCGAGACTAACGGATCGATTTTTTGGGGGGCGTACGCCGTTGTATGACATGGATGGGGGCATCTGAATACCGCTGGGGGTTGAACGGGGCGTAGAGGGCGATTTACGATTTTCTTGGTTACATAGGCTGACCATTAACGAACATCATTATTTGTTTTATTACACCAGAACTTCGATGAAGGACGATCCCAACGCTGTCATCCTTAACAATCCATCGTTCTAGGATGTTGCGAAATCCTGTGCTGTCATCGAAATTCAAAAGAACTCTTGGGAGGTAGCCTTCACCCAATGGATCAAAATGCACTACAAATTCTACAATGCATGACCCCGTTACGATATTATTATAGTAAGTAAAGAAAAAGTCATTTGAAAGACCCTCAATGAAATCAGCAGAATAAAATTGTTCTTGATTCTCCCATTCCACTACCCCATTTTTTAACAAGTCCATCAAATATTCATCAGTCTTACCATCCAACTCGACCATTTCATAGGGTGCTAGGGCATCCACGATATCTAAAATATCAATGGTTTCAACATTCAAATTCATTTGTTTAGACATACGACATTTCTCAAGTTCATGTTTAATGGATTTCAGCGTATTCTTGGCCATAGTAATCCTCCTGCGGCTTTGAGCCGGTTAATTTTGTGGTTGAGTTCGATCCCCCGATTAGGATGAGACCAAGCACTATATAGCTCAGTGATTTAGTTACTTCTCAAGGTTGGTTATCTATTTCCATATGCATCCTGACTTCCATGCAGATACCCCGAGCCAGCTTAAAATACATACGCTGTCATGATTGCTTGTCTTCTGTGACTTTTTCCATGTTTCTCGACTACATACACTTAACTTGCTACTTGATGACTTGGCGTCATACCCATCCGATAGATGTTCAACTCCTTATGCGAGTGGGATTTAGTAGGTTGTTACTTATTTTGTTTTCAAAGGACTATTTGTTACTTGCCCACACTCATTGCAAGTCACCTCTTGAATTATTTCTTCAAATTCGTTCATGTCTTGCAGTGGCTCAACTCAATCTCCTGCTTCAAGAGCCGCATTCACGAATGTCTCTCTATGATCAGGTGTTCGTTAACGTAATGACGAATTAAGTGCAAAATAAAGAAAACCCTTGGGAGGGTTTTGATGTGATTAGCATATCGTGTTTGAAGGCTTGTACGGCGATATGAAGGGCTACCCAATCAACTCCTAAAATGTTGATTGGGTAGATTGGGTGATCGGTTATTTCCGCTGCCTTGGCAATAAGTACGATGGAATAGAGAAATTACACCAAATGAATTCTTCCTGCTCCTCACCATCTTTTGCCGCACTACTTTTCGGTATTTTCCCGAGACAGTACTTATACCATCCACGTTCGACCAAATAATCGTATACGCCATTGTCCGTTCCACACAAAATAATCTTCATTTGGACATTTACAATGAGTCTCGTCATGTCGATATGCTGTTGTCGACCAAAACCATCTAAATAAATGTCGGAGTCAACGTATGGTGGATCTAATAGGCATAGAAAGTCACTCCGATGACTGTACCTCTCAATGTATATCTCATAACTGTTATTTGTTACTGTTACATTTCGCATAATTGGAACAAGTTCTTTGTAACGCTTAAGACTGGAATAGCTGACCCCCTTGGCTGCATTCTCTTTAATAAAGTGCTTACGATCAGCGGCTCTGCTGTAGTCAATAACTAAAATAGTTAGCGCGGCAGATTCAAGTTGAGGAGTTTCTTCAAGACATCTCTTTTTGTTCGCATTATCAAGATCCTCTTGAGACTGTATAGTATCTTGCAAATGACAGGCGAGACGGATTACATCTCGAGTCTTACCCCAATCCGCGAAACATGCCATCAAATTTGCAATACCAGTGTCAAACTCATTGTAAACTCGCTCAGCAAGAGGATACCCATGTAGTTGAGGTATGAACTTATTGCCTCCTCCAAATAAATCGAGATATCCGATAACACCCATTCTTCTAAAGACGAAGAGAAGAATGGGTACTAATCTCGACAATAAGCGAATTTTTCCGCCTATTGTCTTCACTACTTTGATATTCTTGACCTCATACATCTTAGTTTACCCCTTCCAGAAGGAGAGACTCTTCAATTTTGAATACGTGGGCATTCATAACACATCGCTCTGCAAGTGTAACCTTTCGCCTTGTTTCACTTGCTCCTAGATGGTATAAACCTCTGTTTGCAAGCTCATTAAGAACTGCGTTCAACATTTTAGTGTTACGAACTCCAACTATCTCTTGCAAGTGTGTCTCAACGATAGCTACAGTAAGTCCTCCATATTTTTTCCTTGCCGCACGATCATCTAAGATAGCGCCATGACAATCATCTTTCTTAAAACTATTACAACTTCTGTCTGGGAAAACGGAACGGTTATCAATAACGTGTTCGATTATCATGTTGTATACTTTTTCAACTGTATTTGCGTCAACAGAATCGGATGTCTCCGCAATGTGCTGCTTATAATGACCATTGTCAGTTGAGATTACTGTTGGTCCGGCTACTTTCAAACAGTCTACGTATTCAATTAGCGCTTGAATCTCATCAGGAACAAATCTTCCTCTATTAACAAGCTCCCTGATAATTTTCTTTTGACTCTTTTGGTCATACAAGTCAGAAGGAAGGAAGAAAACTGGCTTTGTCGTGCCACCAGTACTTTTCATCTTAATGACGAACACTTTGCCCTCGTATTCTGGATGCTCCTCTAACAAGATTTCAACATCCCAATCATTTTCAATACTTTCACGAATAGACTCGGGGATATTCACCTTAGGAATGCCATCACCACTATCTGCAATAACTGTTCCTTCTTCTGAGGGCAGCTTCCCTGATAATACTTTTGGTGTTTCCTTCTTCTTCGCCATTTCTAAAGCACCTCGCATGTGAATTTTGGATTCACATACTGAGTGATCACCTCTTGAAAAATTACCGTAAAAAATACTTAAAGACACCCAACTTCAAATTGAAATTGAGTTCGTGTCCAAATTATCCTTTGCTAGGTTACTGCTATGTAAGATAGGGAGAATGGGTGAATGGGTCAGATCGGCAAAGTGGGTAGAAGAAGGAACACAACTTTAAGGTCGAATTGAGGTGAAATTATTATTGAGGTTGGACTTTATTGGTTTTGAGCATATCTCTGCTAATGACTATGTTTAGGATCTTATATCAACTGTTAAAGTGGAACGAACTTCGAATTCGGTTTACAGATTTTCAGAAAGGGCTAAAAGAAAAACGGACTTCGTTTTGTCGGCGGCATGAAATAATCGGAACATAAAAAGAAACTGGCGATTTTGTCGCCAGCTTCTAGCCTAGATACCCCTTAAGTAAAAAGAGTGCGGGACAGCTCGGAGTATTTAATAAAAATGTCGCTTACCTCTGGATGCGGCGTGAAGCTCGAGACTTCGAGCTGACCATACACCTCTTTTACTTCGTAGATAGCTACCTCAAAGGGCAAATTATTCGACGTGAAGAAATCCTCAACCTCGGTGAACATCTGATCGAGAAGCTGCAAGACTGGCTCCGGGAATTGCCACGGCTGCACATCATAGAAGCCTTCGTCCGGATCAATTTCAGGAACTACTGGTACTGTCCACGGATGGCGGTGATATAGCAAGATCTCATTCAGCTTTGGCATTTTTAGTCCCTCCCAAAAGAATAGTGGCTTGTATTCTAACTTGGAAGTGTGGATAAGGGAAGCGTTTGAGGGGCGTGATTTCAGAGGAAAAAAAAGAAGCTGCCGATTGGCAGCTTCAGTGGGAACCCCCTGCTCATTGGACATTGCTAAAAGTGTCGAGGACGGAGACGTTGGTTGCTAGGAACTGCGGTTGCTGTACTCCGATTTGACCAGTGGAGCTGTCAGCAGTCATCTGAGCGTTGCCTACTTTGAGTTGAAGCTTGGTGAAGCCAGGTAAGCCTACACTGAAGAATTTGGTCTTATCTACCGGAGTCGCAAGATCAGAGTTCATCTCCATCGGAAGCTTGTCCGCATATTGATAGCTCGGGAGGGCGAAAGTCGTAACATGTTCCCTTACTACTAATAAGCTTGAGTCCTCCGAATACCATCCTTTACCGACTGCGATATCAATCGAGCCGCGAACGGCTGCTGCAAGGGATGCGAACTTCGCTTCGGTGAGCTTGTCGCCGCTGCCCGATTCGAAAGTGGAGAACACATTAACTGCGGTAGAGATGTGCATCCGTTCAAGTGCATTTTTCAAATCTTCGGACAAAGCGCTCAGTTCACGCGACCCGTCAACCCCGATTAGCTTTCCGCCGCGCACTTCGAGAACATGGCTTACCACTTTCGTGGACTTCTCTTCAACCGTTAACTTTGATGCTTGACCGCCGTACTCCTTACCTCCAATGACGAACTTGCCGTCTGCATCGAAAGTCACTTGCCACTTGCCTGTTTCTTCATTCTTGGTTGCATATTCAGCCAAGTAGGAATCGTTTATTGCATCTGTGTTGTAGCTCGACGACGGATTCCAACTATTTTTGTAAGCTGAGCTGCCAATGTCCAACGCGAAGGTCTTAATTTCGAGTTCACCCTTGACGTCAAAACTGTTAGTTGTAGCCGAGCCTTTCAGAATTACATCTTTGTTCGAGTTTAATCGTGTTGCTAGGGCTTTCGCTGCAGAATCGGTTGCTGTACTCAAGCCTGTTACCGAAGGGTTGATCTCGAGTCCGATGAATTTTGCCTGATTGTAGCTTACAGCCTGAATTGCTCTTGGCTTTTCACCTGCTGTAAATGCAACGCTTGTATTTCCGGAAGTATCATCATACCCCATCATGACTTCGGGATATACCGAAAACGAATCTTGGCTCTGCTTGGACTGCCAGTAAAGTCCGTTCGTGGATTCTGAAGTCGGATCAAACTTCTTGTTTGGCTTACTGTCACTCGGAGTATAATGCTTAAATCGTGCTAAAACATCATAATCTGCTGTACGAGTTCTTTGGGAAGCTGTTCCCGACCAAGTATACGGATATGACCAACAACCATTTTCACCACAAGCTGTTCCCCATCTGGTTTCACTGTAACTAAAAGTAGCGGCAGAGCTCTTTACCCCGTATTTGAACTCCTGGGATTTATAAACAACTGACTTGTCATCAACTACACCTTTACTTCCCGCACCAATCTTACCTGTGAATAAGCTAAAATTGTTCACCCAGTCAGCCAGCTTCGTATTGAACACCGATCCGTTATCCTTAACTGCGAGAAAATCGCCAGTCTCATTAAACGAAGCAGATGTGCTGTATGGCGTAATGCTCTTAGTTGGTGTGTCGTTAAATAACTTAGCGCGGCTGACGCCCCAAGGTGTGGCATTAGGATCAACCAATCCGAACGTCAACATATCGGATGGAGAAAGTCTTGGGTTTTTGAACGTTTGAGCAGGTAGGCTTAGTGCGAATTGAGACTTATTTGTTTCTTTAGGAGAAATGTTCGACCAATACTGCGAGAGCTTCCATTCTGGAACCTCGAATTTGACATCAATTGGTTCGCCGGGGATGTCCTCTTTAGCTTTTACAAGCAATGTGAGCTTCGCATTAGAAGAACCATTGGAGTCCGCATATTTGTTCTCAACAGAGGATACCCCGTCTCCACCTAGATACTTGTTCAGGTCTAATGGACTCGGTGTGTCATATCCTAGCTCAATTGACCATGTGTTGGAACTGGCATCTGTGGGTAAGGAAATGAACCCCTCCCTGCCCTTCGCTGCTACCTCAAGCTTGTCCTTGTTCATGTTTTCGTTATCCTTTTTATCAACAAGGGTGAATTGAGCTGATTCTTCGGGTAAGATCTCGTAAGTCTTACCTGCATGGTTTATCATCATGCTGTCAGTTATAAAGAACTCCTCTGTTT
Organism: Paenibacillus sp. CCS19; assembly: GCF_033239625.1. Classification (NCBI taxonomy): domain Bacteria; kingdom Bacillati; phylum Bacillota; class Bacilli; order Caryophanales; family Paenibacillaceae; genus Paenibacillus; species Paenibacillus sp. CCS19. The sequence continues at coordinate 55,779 of NZ_BTCK01000011.1, read as the reverse complement.
GGTCCATCTCAAATAGGTACCTTTTGTTTTTCTCAGCCCAACCCCTTACTGGCTCAGTGAACACTTCGCCAGTCGGATTGCCGTTCTTATCGACTACCGTGACTTTGACTTCTGCTTCAATTGCAGGAGTGTTTGCAAAACTGCCTGCGTTCCACATCTGGATACCCCATCCACCGAAGGGATTGACCGATACATCATCGGATAATGTTACTTTTTCTGTTACCGGCTTTAGGGTCTTAGCGTAGTTATCACGCATGTAGGTGCGGAAGCTGAATGGAAGATTGCCGTTCTCAGCATACGGCGAGTTGGCTCCCATTAAGGAAGTAGATGCGCCGCCGTGGGTTACGGCTTCAGCCTCACGATTGGCACTCAGGTTTTGGACCGTTTTGTTTGTCGGCTTGGCGGCTTTTTGAATGTCCAAATACCACGCTGTCGCATCGTGGGAAGGCATGAAGCCGAAGTCGCGGCTCGTGTAACCCCTACCGTCCTTTACTGAAATACCTACTACTGTTTGGAACAGCAAGGTGAGCTTGTTCGCCTTGAATGCAGAATATAGTTGGCTTTCAAAGTCCGTGAAGTCTTCGCCTGATAAAATTTTGCGTTCCTTGATTAGCTTTAGGTAATCGCTTAAGATCATGCTCTGGTTGATCTGGCTGTCGATATCAGGTTGACCGTCTTTCACAATGTAACTCTCAAGGATGCTCTTCAAGGTCGAACCCACTGGCTTACTGCCATCAGATCCGGCAAGGTTCCTACTTGGATTGTCAGGATCGATTGAAATGAGCGCCTTGCCCATAACTTGCTCGAAGTAGTTACTGCTCGACTTGGCTTCATCAGCATGCTTGAGTGTCTTGTTCATCAAGGCACTGTGGCTTAAGATAGCCTCACTTCCAAAGTACAAGGGATTGTTGCCGTAAAGCGTCAGAATCCCATCTTCGGAGGTATACCCCAGTAGACCGCTGCCTTCCTTACGGAACAAATTGTCGGATTCCTTGTTGGGGGAGATATACAGCATGGTCTTTTCTAGGTCGTGGCTGAACTTGAATGAATCTTCAAGTTCGTCGACAGAAGCTACCTCGCTGAGAAGCCCATCCGGGTTGGCGATGAAGCCTACTTCCAATACGGCGACTCTGTCTGAGGTCTGAAAATCGCCAGCGGCAGTGACTGACGTTGCACCGCCAGTCGAAGCGTTTACCCCTCCCACACCAGCTGAAGCTGCCTGAACCTTAGTGGGAGCGATGATACCAGCAAAAGAGGAAGCTACCAGTGCTGTAGACAACAAGACCTTCATAGCAGAATTCTTAACTCTCATTTTTCTTCTTCCTTCCCCTGTAAAGTACGAATGTTACTGCCGCGCCAATTAGAGATGCCGTGAACAGGAACACATCTCGAACTATGGAGTCACCGGTATGAGGGGCTGTAGCCGAACCTCCAAAGACAATACCGGCTCCTAAGACAACCTTCGTTCTCGGTGAGCTTGGATCAATGACAACGGTGTCGATCTTGCCAGTCTCGTTGTCCTTAACCATGAACGATTGACCTGGGGTGACCCCGAAGGCAATGACATCTTTACCTTCATATTTCTTATCAGCGATACTCTCCACATTGATAACTGAGAAATTGAACGGGGCGCCATCTTTGTCGATCTCAAGGGTGTATTTCGGCTTCAACTTAATATCGAGGGTCGCAGAGCCGTCTTTGATGGTCAGGGAATCTGATTCAATTGATGCAACTGAGTACTCGCTTGTAACGGCAACCTTGTAGGTTCCATTTGGCAGACCGGAGATAGTACTATTGCTGGGGTCGATGGTGAAAGTGCTTGCAACCCCTTCCGAGGACGTTAGGGTTACATCTACTTGTGTCCACGATGTGCTGAGGTCGGTGTTACCGACTGGCGATAAGTTGAGCTTCACTTCTGAGTGTTGGGTGGCTGGCTCATTTTGAAATACCACTGGAATCGTGATTGTCTCTTTCTGTTCTCCTGTCACGACTGCTTGCGGAAGCTCAACCTCGGCTTTGGACGAACCGTTTACGACCTTGCCGGGCGAAGATATAAGGAACTTCCAAGTCAGCTTGTCGCGGTCGATCCAGACCATACCATCATCGCCTGAAGTGAGCTTTAGAGTTCCCTTGTTGTTTGAGAGTTTGATCTCAACTGGGGCTTTCTTCAGCGGAGAGCCGGACTCCGTTTGGAGCATTAGACCGACCTTCTTGCTGTCGGTTTGCAATGACGCCTTGATCGGATGAAGGCTTGTAGCGGTCAAATCGCTGATCAGCATCTCGCTACCTTCCTCGCCCTCGAAATAAGTAAAACTGTCGATTAGGAATGAGTAGCTCGTATTAACCTTAAGGTCATTGATAGTAAACTGCCTGTTTTCGTTCGGTTTCTCGCTTCGGAACTTGATATACTGGATGTTGCTGTCTGCTTTGCGAAGGATAAAAGCAAGTTGGTCGTCAAGCTTGAACCCCTCAGGATGGTTGAAAACTAGGTGATAGACACCCTTCTGCTTATCGTAATTCTCACTGTTACCAGCTGCGGAGCTGATCAACTTGTTGTCATGCACCGACCACAGCTCCAAGGTGAACTCAGGGATATACGCTTGGTTGCTATGTGCGACATCCAAATGGATACCATCTGTTACTGTTCTACTCGTGTTGTCGGTGGTTAACTGCATTGGTACTGTTTTAAGTGATTCATCTGGCGCAGGTGAAGCTGTAGATTGGATTGCCGTGGGGCTTGCTTGCGGTTGAGGGTCTGCTGCCGAAACCGCAGATGCAGCTAGGGCTGAAGCTAAGGTCAAGGTTGCTATGGCGAGTGGCTTCTTCATTAACCGTTTCCTCCTTCTGTTGGTTGACTAATGGATTGTTCTTTGATTCAATAGCTATCCTTGATTACTGTCTTTTTTATCTGTCATAAGGTGTTGAAATTGAAAATGACTCCAGCAAAGCAAAAAGCGATGTCCCGAAAGACACCGCTTGCTTAACCGATCAAAGAATTATAAAGTTGAGCGACCAAATGTAGGGTCGGATATGATTGCTGACCCATTTATTAAGGCTGCTTTTACATCTACCTTTTCAAAAGCCCCTGCTGCCGTCCTAAACCATGAGTCACCAATCTTAATCAACACCTCTGCATGATTTGTAGCACCAATAATAGCGGTGTTATATCCCATTGCATCGAATACAACTGAATAAACCTCAGCTTCGGCATCACAGTCGCTTCGGTTATACAGCAAACTATCTGCTGCCGAGGATGGCGTGCCATCTCCTGGATTATCTTTTCCTTGTATCAACTCGCCCGCAGTGATCATTATCTTATAAGCCCTGACGATTTCGTCCTTACTTATACCTGCATTGACCAAATCCAATATGGAGTTTTCAGCCTGCTTTAATCCCCTGTTTTGCACCGAACGATCACGCGTATCTCCAGACCATCTTGCTCCGTCTAAAAACTGATAAAAATATTGTGAGTATTGTTCCCCGCCGAATACTACATCTTCATACCCCTCTAATGCTTCATCGACGATCTTCATAACAGCATCATATTCGGTTTGATTAGCACTACCGTATGTGTGTTTTCCGTATAATACTTTAATTTTGCCGACCATTTGTCCAGTTGGACTTGTTGAAACTCTCGAACTGGTTACGGTCTCAATATAGGCTGTTTGGGTAGCATTATCCCATTTCACCGTTCCGCCAAAGGCTTCTGATACGAAGCGCAAGGGAACCATTGTAAAGCCGTTAATCTTCGTTGATGGTGCTGGCAACTTCACTGTCTTACCGTTTACGTAAGCTGTATCGCTGCCTACCTTGAGAATGATCTCAGTTGAGCCTTTGGTTGCGGTGACAGTCTCCGTATGAACGTTCCAAATGACCTTAGCACCTAATGATTCGAATATACCCCTGAGTGGGACAAGAGTGCTGCCACTCTGGATTACTGGTGGTTGATGGTAGGTTTGCTTGGTGCCGTCAATTACTACGGAAGTGGTGGGATCTTCCGCTGCGAGGGTCTTTACCTCGTTCTTTTTACTAACTGTCGACTGGGCAGCATAATCCAAGTTAGTTTCCATTCCCGTACTTTGCTTAATCCTTGCGATGGTCTCGGTTATAGTTCCGCCGGATCTAAGAGTCGAAAGCCCATCTGATCCATAAAGTTTGGCTACCTTCTCGGTTTCTTGAATGATTGGTTTTAACGAAGCTACATCTGAAAAGCCAAAGGGAGAGCTCGCCTTCGCATCAATCTTTTCAAGGCTATCCAATATATTTGTCAGTGCTATAGGTGTCCAGCCTGACTCTTTGATAACTTTAACAGCAAGACATAGATTGGCAATTAAAGCTTGTTCATCTTCCTGATAATTAACAATTTGCTGCGCCGCGGCGACTGGTTGGGTGGTCGGGTTAGATGTTGCTGCCGAAGCCATATTTACCCCGCTGAAAGCAAATGCCCCAAGCAACACTGAACCGATCAACATACTTTTTATGACGAAGCTGAATGTTCGCTTGGCAGATTTCTGCCTAGAATAAACTGTGGTCATATGAACCTGGGTCTCATTATTAATGTTGCGGGTATCAGCCCATTTTACCATTAGACTCATCCCTCTCATATTGGATTTACTGCTTATACCAAGTTGTAAATTTTCTTAGAAATTCAGTGCTGAAGTTTCATGAATTTTTTAACTTAAAATAAAACGGATCGCCTTATATCGTGATGGCGATCCGTTAGTCTAAATTATTTAATTGACTGTCCTTTCGGTAATACGATTAAAGCAGTTATCACAAATTACTTTCCAACAACCTACCTGCTGCCGAAGCTCACCACGATCACCGCATTTTTCACAAGTCCCTATGGAGCGCTCTTGGTATTTGACGATCAAATCAGAAACTTCGGGAAGAGGATTTCGAGTGTAGATACTCAATGCACCGAATTTTTGCTTGATCTGGGCGAAATCCACGGACACCTCAAGAGCCTTCGCATGGTAAACCCCTTCAATATCGAAGAATAGTTCATGAATCAAATTATACCAGCCATCTCCGATATCGAAACCGTATCGAGACCAAAGGTTATCTGCTTCCTGAGGAGCTCTTGTCCAAGGGAACCGTTCAAAGAGTTGCTGTTGAAGTTCTTTCCTCACAATTATTCTCTCCCTCTTATCTTCATCCCTGACTGACTTAAATATAGGTCTGCGATCTTTGAATTGATACCATTTCCTGTGATTGACCCAAAATCCCAAATGAAATAATTTAACAAATAGAAAGCAGGTTAGCCGAAAGGTTTTGAAGATATTGTAAATTTATTTGTGTATTCTAGCGTACTTGTTTTAACTGTTCAAGTGTTTTCAGATAGAGATTTGAAATTTATCTCAAAATAAAACGCAGCTCTCCCGATGCGAATGTTAATGCCCGTTTCCTTCATAACACGCATTCTCATATGTTGATCCAGTTCTGACAGGAATTTCTCCTGTTGATACTCAGTGAGCTTTAACTTGGTCAACTTCAATTGCCTTTATGTCGTGTTCCAACACATCAAGCATTACCGGAAGTATGATGCTGTCTTTAACCAATTGAATGTCATCTTCGGATTATAGAGGTGCAGGACTCATGAGATACCCCAAGCTAGGATCGACTGCGCCGCGAGTATACGAACAAGTTTACATACTCGCGCCGCATTTTGACTAAAGCAAAATGCCTTTTGAGTATTGCCTTGAATAGACCGCACCTGTATCTTCCGCTGTGTGATTCGATTAGTGCGGTCAATATATACAACTCTCAATTTGCATACCCCATACACTTTGAAGGGATAGGATCATGTCTCACCAATAAACAGAACATTTGTTCCCATCCTTTATAATACTCATTGCAAGAACAAATATTCGTATTGGCAATGGCGAAATTTTTCTCAAAATCATGAAATAAAAAAATGATCCCCTGTGGAGGATCACCTATGTATGAACTTCTATGACTCGAAAGGATTCAGTTAACGAAAGTAACAAAAAAAAAACGGCATTTCTGCCGTTTTGGTTGAAGGTGTTGGTGGAGAATAGGGGGCTCGAACCCCTGACCTCTTCGCTGCCAGCGAAGCGCTCTCCCAGACTGAGCTAATTCCCCACGTATTAGTTCTTAGTACTTTATTTTGGGTGCTAAACTGGTAAGAGTGTTCTCCCAGCTGAGCTAAGGCCCCGTGAGCTGCGTAACGCAGCCAAATGTCATCATTAGGAAAATATTAGCATGCAGCTAAGAAAAGTGTCAATCTACATTCTCTATTGACTGATCACGCTAACTTCATCCCATTTGACCCGCCATTCTAGTCCTTCGATCCGCCGATACCGCCGATACCGCTTGCTCCACCCGTCAATGGGTGCTTGGATAGCAGCGAGTTGAGTTCCTTCATGAACATGTCGATGTCCTTGAATTGGCGGTATACCGAGGCGAAGCGGACGTATGCGACTTCGTCGACCGGATAGAGCTGCTGCATGACAAGCTCGCCGATAATACGGCTCTCGATCTCAGCGTGTGCCGTCGTGCGAAGCTCCTTCTCGACCTCCGAGACGACGACTTCCAGCTTCTCCGCAGGAACTGGACGCTTCTCGCATGCGCGAATAAGTCCGCGCAGCAGCTTCTCGCGGCTGAATTCTTCGCGGCTTCCGTCCTTCTTAATTACGATGAGCGGTGTTTCCTCGATCATCTCGAAAGTCGTGAAGCGGCGGCTGCACTTCTCGCATTCACGTCTGCGACGAATCGATTTGTTCTCGTTAGCCGGCCTCGAATCGAGCACCTTGGAGCCGGCGTAATCACAATATGGACATCTCATATAAGGAATCCTCCAAGACGCTAGGTCAACTTTTTTTGCAATTCCATTCGTTTCCTGTAATGAAGTTTGTAATAACGCACATAATACAGTTACCAACCGCAAGGAGGTGAACGACAATGAGCCAAGGTAACAGCAACCAACTCGTAGTACCACAAGCTTCTGCTGCACTCGACCAACTGAAATATGAGGTTGCAGCTGAACTGGGTATCTCCCTTTCGCAAGACGGCTACTACGGTAACCTCACGACGAAAGACGCAGGCTCCATCGGGGGCAGCATCACTCGTAAGCTCGTGCAAATCGCTGAGCAATCGCTCGCAGGCACGACTCGCTAATGTCTTCTAGACATGCTTGGGACAGCGCCCACTAAGACGAACCGTCTTGGTGGGCTTGTCCATGACACCCTCACCAACTACGCTGTACCTTCACCTCAAAGCAGCATGCACGCTCGCTCAAGCCTTCCTAACCGACTTTCTGCTCAGCGAACTCCGGATACAATTGTTTATATTTATTATAATAATAAAATACCCGTTGTACATAGTGCCGCGTCTCGCCATAAGGAATATTGCTTACCGATTCCTTGGTACCGTCCCACGTCCCGTTGTTCAGCCATTTGCTTACATTGCCCGGTCCTGCATTGTAAGCGGCTACCGCAACGGTTGTGTTGTCGTTAAACTGTTTATGCAAGCTGCTCAAGTACCAAGATCCAATCTGGATACTTACATCTGCACGGTGCCGGAGCGTATCCTCTGACACGTTCGCGAATCCTGCCTTCTGTATAATCCAGTCAGCCGTATCCGGCATAATCTGCATCAAACCAAGGGCGCCTTTCTTGGATTCCTTGCCTGTCGAGAAATTCGTCTCTACCCGGATGATCGCTGCAATAAGCAGCGGATCAAGATCGTAATTCAACGCGCTGGCCCGTATATCTGCTTGGTAGTGAATCGGATACATCCATTTGCCTATCCAATCCGATCGGATGAACAGGAATGCAAGGAACCCAATGATGAGCAGCAGAAACAGTCGCTTTCGCTTCCGACGTCGTCTCATAATGACAGCCCCTTCTACTTACGCCTAAGCAGTTCCCATAGCTGCTGAACTTGCTTCCGTGTCTCCTCCAGCGTCCCGCTGTTATCAATGACCCAATCGGCCATACTGCGCTTCTGCTCAATATCCATCTGCAGCCCAATCCGCCTCTCCGCTTCCTCCGCCGACAGTCCGTTGCGATTCATCAACCGCTCCAGCTGTACGTGATGCGGCACATAAACGACGATAACGCCCTCATATGAGGATTGCTGCTTGGTCTCCAATAATAACGGGATATCTGCAACTATGATTGGATTAGCTTCAAGTCGTTCGGCCTGCTCCATCTGCTCTCTCATCCGCTGACGAATGGCTGGATGGGTAATCGCCTCCAGCTCGCGCAAACGTTCAGCTTGTCCGAACACAATGCTGCCCAGCGCCGGCCTGTTCAGTGTTCCATCCTCGCTCAGTACAGCTTGTCCGAACTTCTCTACAATTGCTTGCAGCGCCGGCTCGCCAGGAAGAACGACCTCTCTGGCCACCCGGTCGGCATCGACGATGTGCGCGCCAAGCTCAGTGAGCATTGCTGATACTGTGCTTTTGCCGCAGGCGATGCCGCCGGTTAACCCGATTCTCATACCTGTACCCCTCTCGTCCATGACAGCTAGAACAGCTTTATAATTCCCATCACAATTAGCATCATTCCAGGCAGCGCGGACAATGCCTGCATGCCCCGCCAGCCTGCATATTTGAACCCGACACGCATTCCTGCAACTAGAAATACCGCACTGGATAACGCAATCGCAACAGCCGTCACAGTCGGATGAAGACCGATCATAGCCGCTCCGAGACCAGCGCCGAATGCATCGAAAGATAAGGCAACGCCGAGCAGCACCGCTTCCGATGCCGAGATACTGCCAGACTTATCTACGTCCGCCACTTGCGGCTTACGCAAAATTTGAATGACAATGCCAAGCTGCTTAAGCTCCAAGCTTACGAGGGTTTTGCCGCTGGCTGCATCGTATTCGGACTCTACAGACACAATCGCAGCCTCAGGGATCGAGTCGCTTTCACCTTCGGTTTCTTGTGCACGGTCCCGCTCTCGACTGCGTTTCAGCTGCAGCAGCGCCCATACGCCAATCGCAATAAGAATCGATGCACCAATAATACGGGCAACAACAGGTGACAAGTAGTCCGTAATGAACCCGCCGACTGCCATCGACAGCCAGATCACAATGCCGGAGCAGCAGGCGATAATAATGACGGAAATAATTGGAATTCGGATGCGCCGCAGTCCATACGTTACGCCAACGCCGAAGCCGTCAAGGCTGACGGCGAACGACAGCAGCAGCAGTGAAGCCAAATGCGCGAACAACCGTTGTCCCTCCCCGCTTAAGGACCGTTCCAATCCGCACGCTGACAACGATGCGAACAGCCGTGCGTGGAACAATCGCCTATGTCGATAGACCATCATATGCGGGGATATTGCGCATGTGCCAACCGCAGGTCCGCGGTTAACTCGTCAGATCGGCGTGCACATCCTTAATGAATTTTCGGTGAACTGCCTTTCGGCCGCTTTTGCCGGCCAGCCTTCTTCGCGGAAGCGCCTCGCGGCTTAGGCTGACACTTGGGACAAATATGGGTGCCGCGGCCGCCGAGAACGAACTTCTCGATCGTCGTGCCGCATGTCTGGCAAGGTTCTCCGCCACGTCCATAAGCAAGCAGCGAGTGCTGGAACATCCCCATCTCGCCTTGCCCATTCACATAAGACTTGATAGACGATCCACCCGCTTCAACCGCCCTGCCGAGCGTATCGCGAATCGCATCGTACAATCGAGCCCATTCCGCTGGCTTCAATGAATCAGCGGTACGCTCGGGGTGGAGCCCCGCCAGAAACAGCGCTTCATCCACATAGATGTTGCCAAGACCAACCACATACGCTTGATCCAGCAGCAGCGGCTTCAGCTTGGTCGTTCGTTTGCCTAACACCTCACGCAGCGCTTGCAGCGTGAACGTCTCGCCCAATGGCTCTAGTCCAAGCTTATTCAGCGGGGGCAGTGCCCATTCCTCGCCTGGCGCGAATAAGTCCATCGTGCCGAACTGCCTGACATCCTTATAACGAAGCTCTGTTCCATCTGTAAAATGAAAAATAACATGCGTGTGCGTCTCGATCGGCTCGTCCGCCCGGTAGACACCATACCGTCCCTCCATCCGAAGATGGGAGACGAGAATAAGATCGTCCATGACGATCCGTATAAATTTCCCCCGCCGCTCTACCGAGCGCATCGTCTGTCCGGCTAGCGCGCCAGCGAACTCGACAGGCTCGGAGGGGCGTCTTATAATACGCGGCAAGCTCACCGTAACGTCTTCGATCGTCTTGCCTGCGACCAATTGATTCAATGTTCGGCAGACTGTCTCTACCTCTGGCAATTCTGGCATGTTGTAATCACCTCATTGCCCATTATACCTCATCCGTACGGACAGTTGGATGGCGCATAACATTTTGATACATTCCAATTCCTACTTCGCCTCATACCAGCTATGGCCGTAGCTGACGTCTGCCTTCAGCGGCACGTCAAGCTCAATCGCGCTTTCCATCACTTCTGGCACAAGCTTCTTCATCGTCTCTAATTCATCCTCAGGCACTTCGAAAACAAGTTCGTCATGCACCTGCAGCAGCATGCGGCTCTTCAGTCCGCGAGCGCGAAGCTCTTGATCCATCTTGACCATCGCCAGCTTGATGATGTCAGCAGCCGTACCTTGAATCGGCGTATTCATCGCGGTCCGTTCAGCGAACGAACGCAGGTTGAAGTTCGATGCCTTGATCTCAGGCAGGTAGCGGCGGCGCTCCAACAGCGTCGTCACATAACCGTCGCGGCGCGCCTGCATCACGATGTCGTCCATATACTTGCGAACCCCTTGGAATGCGGTAAAATATTGCTCGATGAACTGTGCCGCTTCCTTCCGCGTGATGCCGAGGTTATTGGACAGACCGAAGTCGCTGATGCCGTACACGATACCGAAGTTAACCGCCTTCGCTTGGCGGCGCATGTTGGAATCGACATCCTCTGGACGAACGCCGAATACGTCTGATGCCGTCTTCGTATGAATGTCCATATCGTGCAGGAACGCTTCCTTAAGCCCCGCGTCGCCCGAAATATGCGCCAATACGCGCAGCTCGATCTGCGAATAGTCGGCAGCGAGCATGTACCAGCCAGGTTCGGACGGTACGAATGCTTTTCGGATCTTGCGGCCTTCCTCAAGTCGAATCGGGATATTCTGCAGGTTCGGGAATTGGCTGCTCAGGCGGCCTGTTGCAGCAATGGTCTGCCGGTAAAACGTATGAATATGTCCCGTATTCGGACGAATCTCCTTCAGCAAGCCTTCCACATAGGTCGATTGCAGCTTGGACAACTGACGGTACATCAGAATCGACGGAATAATATCATGGTACGGCGCCAGCTCCTCGAGCACATCCGCATCCGTAGAGTATCCTGTCTTTGTCTTCTTCTTCACCGGCAAACCAAGCTTCTCAAACAACACTTCGCCAAGCTGCTTCGGCGAGCCGATGTTGAACTCCATGCCGGCCAGTTCATAAATCTTGCCTTTCAGCTCCAGCACGCGGCCTTCCAGTTCGGCGCCAAGCTGTTCGATGACGGATGCATCGGCTTTAATGCCTTGCAGCTCCATGCCGGCAAGCACGCGTGACAATGGCTGCTCCAAGTCGTAATACAACTTGTGCATGCCAGACTGCTCCAGCTCCGTACGCTGCTTGTCCGCCAGACGGCGAACCGCATCGGCTTTCGCAGCGATGAATGCATGCAGCGCTTCTGTTTCCGGCAGCTTGAACTTCGCGCCTTTGCCGAATACGGCTTCGTCGGACGCAACGCTCGGCAGACCGTATTTGCCGCACAAGCCGCTGATCGTCTGCGCAGACTCGGTCGACGTAGGATCGAGCAAATAAGCTGCAAGCTGCACGTCGAACGAAATGCCGCTGATCGGCAATCCGTGCCAAGCGAGCGACAGCTCGACGCGATGCATATCGAAGCCTGACTTCGGCGCGTCTGCTGATGCAAGCCATTCGCGGAAGAAGCCGAGTGCATCCGTCTTTGCTTCATCAAGCGATATCACATGAATCGCGTCAGCAGAAGCAACTGCAATCGCAACCGCTTCGCTCTGATGCGGGTTTTCTCCAATTACTTCGCAGTAGATGCTCTCTGCCCTAGGCAGCGCACTGACCAATGATGCAAGCGCATCATCGTCGTCAGCGGTGACGGTCACAACAACCAGATCAGCAGCTTGCGCAGCGCCTTCCGTGTCGACTGCTTCACCGGTCAGGTCGAGCCGCTCCAACAGCGATTTGAACTCCAGCTTGCGGAACGCTTCCGCGAGTACAGCTTTCTCATAGCCGCTGTACTGCATCTCGTCGACGCCCTTCTCAAGCGGCACTTCGCGGAAAATCGTCGCCAGCTTCTTGCTCATAATGGCGTCGTCCTTGTGCTGCTCGACCTTCTCCTTCATCTTGCCTTTGAGATCGCCGGAATGGTCCAACACGTTCTCGACCGAGCCATATTCATGAAGCATCTTGAGTGCGGTTTTCTCGCCGACACCCGGTATGCCTGGAATGTTATCGGACTTATCGCCCATAAGACCTTTAAGATCAATAATTTGCATTGGCACAAGGCCGTAATCCTCTTGAATCTTGGCTGGGGAGAAGCGCTCAACTTCACTTACACCTTTGCGTGTAATCGCAATCGTAACTTGATCGGAGGCAAGCTGCAGCATATCCTTATCGCCAGATACAACAAGCGCCTCGGCGCCCTGCTCGTCCGCCATCCGCGTCAACGTTCCGATAATATCGTCTGCTTCATAGCCGGACAACTCGAACTGGCTGATCCCGAACGAGGTCAGCAGCTCTTTGATAAGCGGGAACTGTTCGGACAGCTCCGATGGCGTCTTCTGACGCCCGCCTTTGTAATCGCCGTACCCTTCGTGACGGAACGTCACTTTGCCTGCGTCGAAGGCGACCAGCATGTGAGTCGGCTTCTCCTCTTCTAACAGCTTGAGCAGCATCGTCGTGAATCCGTATACTGCATTCGTATGTAGTCCGCTTGCATTCGTCAGCAGCGGCATCGCGTAGAAAGCCCGGTTAGCAATACTGTTGCCGTCGATCAAAATCCACTTTTCCATTGGCGGCATCTCTCCTGCATTTCAATATGATGGTTCCTGCCTATATTGCGCGTTCAAAAAGTTCGGTTTTCAGCACCGAGAAGGTCTTTTTGAACGACCTCTTTTACTGCCTTCTATCATACCATAAACCGAGGCGACTTACCCCTTCAACCAGCCTACGACAAAACGCGCCCCAGGCTAAAAAACTCCTAGGGCGCGTACGCATCAATCAAACGTTAAAATTGTTAAAAAACCTTCATTAGTTCAAATCCGGACGTTTACCCGTCACCAGATATACAACGCTCTCGCCGATGTTCGTTGCATGGTCGGCGATGCGCTCGATGAAACGGCCGACAAAGTTCAACTGCATCGATTGCGAGATCGTCTGCGGATTCTCGAACATGAGCGACCACAGCTCGCGCGTGATCTGCTTATACAGCGCGTCGACGTTGTCGTCGTCCTTCGCCATTTTGTAAGCGAGGCCTACGTCTTCTTGCACGAACGATTGAATCGATTCGTTGATCATCACTTGAACGATCTCCGCCATGCGCGGCAGGTCGATCAGCGGCTTGATCAGCGTCTGGCCTTCCAAGCGCAGCGTTACCTTCGCGATGTCGAGCGACAAGTCGCCCATCCGTTCCAGATCGCTGGCAATCTTGAATGCGGCCAAAATGCGGCGCAGATCCTTCGCAACCGGCTGCTGCGTGACGATCAGCTTGGAGCCAAGCTCCTCGATTTTCTCTTCCAGACGATTGATCTCCGGGTCTGCTCCGATAACGCTCGTAGCTCGTGCTGTATCCAGTGTTTTGAGCGATTCCATTGCTTCGCTGAGAGCACGCTCAACACGTTGGCCCATCTCAACGAGCATCTCGTGAAGCTGGTCCAAATAGTGGTCAAACTCTTTACGCGGTGTCATGATATGCAACTCCTCCAAGCTTAGCCGAAACGGCCGCTAATATAGTCTTCTGTCCGCTGATCCGTAGGATTGGAGAACAGTTTCTCCGTCTCGTCATATTCGACAACTTCACCATTAAGGAAGAATACCGTTTGATTGGATACGCGTGCTGCCTGATGCATGTTGTGCGTAACCATGACAATCGTATAACGGTCCTTCAACTCTTGCGCCAGCTCTTCAATCTTCAACGTCGAGATCGGGTCAAGCGCCGACGTCGCTTCGTCCATGAGCAGAATGTCCGGATTGACTGCCAATGCGCGAGCGATGCACAACCGCTGCTGCTGGCCGCCGGAGAGACTGAACGCCGAGCGTTTCAAATAATCCTTCACTTCATCCCACAGAACGGCGGAGCGAAGCGATGTTTCGACGATTTCGTCCAGCTGCTTCCGATCTCGAATGCCGTGCAGGCGCGGTCCATAAGCAATGTTGTCATAGATCGATTTGGGAAAAGGATTCGGCTGTTGGAACACCATGCCGACCTTCTTGCGTAGCGTCTCGACGTCCACATCGCCGGAATATATATCCGTTCCGGAGATGGCGATCTCGCCTTGAATGCGAGTGCCCGGAATCATATCGTTCATGCGGTTCAGCGTCCGCAGCAGCGTCGACTTGCCGCAGCCCGACGGGCCGATGAACGCGGTGATCGCTTTCTCAGGAATGCGAAGCGATACATTCTTCAGCGCATGGAACGCGCCGTAGAACAAGTTCAATTGGTTAATTTCAATTAGAGTTTGCATCGGATGACCCCCGCGTAAATGTAGTTCAAGACCATAATTCATGAATCGTCACGAAATGTCGATTAGATATGTTTGTTATATTTGTTGCGAAGCAGAATCGCCGATATGTTCATCAAGAGCAGCATGACCAGCAGCACGATAATGCCGGATGCTGCAAGCTCTTGGAACGAAGCCTGCGGACGCGATACCCAGTTGTAAATCTGAATCGGCATAACCGTGAACGAATCCATCGGTCCCGTTGGCAGGAAGGCAACGAACGTGAGTGCACCGATCATGACCAGCGGCGCAGTCTCGCCAATCGCACGCGACATCGCCAGAATAACGCCCGTCAGAATACCTGAGATACAGGAAGGCAATACAGACCGCGAAACCGTCTGCCACTTCGTCGCACCCAATGCGTACGATGCGTCTCGCCGCGACTTCGGCACGGCGCGAATGGCTTCCTGCGCCGATACGATAATGATCGGCAGCACGAGCAGCGTCATGGTGAACGAACCAGCGAGCAGGCTGCGTCCGAGATGCAGCTCGCGTACGAACAACGTCAGGCCAAGAATACCGTACACGATCGAAGGAACGCCGGCCAGCGTACTGATGTTAAGCTGAATCAAACGCGTAATCCGATTTTTCTTCGCATACTCTTCCAGGTAGATCGCAGCGCCTACGCCCAGCAGGAACGACAGCGGCGCCATAATGAGCAGCATGTACAAGGAGCCCACGATCGCGGACTTCATGCCGGCCTCGCTCGCTCTTCGCGACGGGAAGTTGTTGAACAACTCCGGTCTGACCATATGAATTCCATCGGTAATAATATCAATGAGCAGCGCCATCAAGGCAATGACACCGATCGAAGTCGCCACCAGGAAGAGCACCTTCAGCGAGAAGTCGATGCGCCGGCGTCCGGCGATCTGCTTGCGATTGGCATCTACAAATATGGAAGACATCCTAGTACTCCTCCCGGAAACGTCTAGCTACGTATTGTGCAAGAATGTTGAGCAAGAACGTAATGACGAACAACGTCATCCCTACTGCAAAAATCGTACCGTATTCCACGCTGCCATGCGGCGTATCGCCCAGGCTGACTTGCACGATGTATGCCGTCATCGTCTGAATGCTTTCCAGCGGATTGGCTGTCAGCTTCGGCGTGGAGCCTGCAGCAACGGTAACGATCATCGTCTCGCCGATCGCGCGGGAGAACGCAAGCACGGCGGAAGCGACGATACCGGAGAATGCCGCCGGCACGACAATCTTCAAGGCAACCTCGAAACGAGTTGCGCCAAGCGCATAAGCGCCATCTCGCAGGCTGCGAGGTACGGCCGTCATCGCATCTTCACTGAGCGAGCAGACCATCGGGATGATCATGATGCCGACCACGATGCCTGCAGCAAGTGCGTTGAACACGCCGGCATCAGCGAAGAGGCCGCGAATGATCGGCGTAATGAAGCTAAGCGCGAAGTAACCGTAGACGATCGTCGGAACGCCGGCCAGTACTTCCAGAATAGGCTTCACAATGTTACGAATCTTCTTCGGTGCATACTCGCTTAAGTAGATCGCGCTCGCCAGTCCAATCGGGACTGCTACGAGGCAGGCGATAACGGTGATGAGCAGCGTACCGCAGATGAGCGGCCAGATGCCGAAGCTCTTCGGCTCAATAAGCGGCGACCATTTGCCGCCGGTAATGAAATCGATGAAAGGAATCTTCTCGAAGAAATGATACGTTTCACCGATCAAGGTAAAGACGATGCCGATCGTCGTTGCGATCGAAAGCGCCGCGCATAGGAACAGCACGATCGGCATAATTTTATCCATTAAATGAGACTTTTCATTGCGGAATCCGCGATTCCTCTTCGCAGCAGTATTATCGAGCTGCTTCGGGCTCTTGGTGCTCAGCGCCTCGTTAGGCATGTACGACTCTCTCCCTGCCTCGAATAATTAGCTTAATTAGTGAAGCTTCGTAGCTTCTTCGCTATATTTGTCATCAGGCAGTGGTACATAGCCAACTTCGCTTGCGAGGCTACCGATGTTATTGATGTAGTAGTCAGCGAACGCATACACTTCCGGACGCGACATTTCGGCTTTGTTCACATAGATGAACAGCGGACGGGACAATGGTGCATACGTGCCGTCTTTGATCGTCTCGACCGATGGTGCGATAGCGCCTTTGCCTGCATCGATCGGAACAACCTTCAGCTTGTCAGCGTTCTCTTCATAGTAAGCGAAGCCGAAGTAACCAATGGCATATTTGCTGCCTTCAACGCCTTGTACGAGCGTATTGTCATCTTCGCTGAACGAGATTTGCGTATCGTTGCGGATACCCTTCTTCTCAAGAATCGCTTCATTGAAGTAGTCGTACGTACCCGACTCGGCGCCTGGGGAGTACATCACGATTTTCTCAGCCGGCCATCCTGCGCGAACGTCTGCCCATGTCTTAACCGTCGATCCCGTCGTAAAGATTTTGTTCAGCTCTTCCACCGTCAGATGATCGATAAAATCATTGTCTTTGCTTACGACAAGCGACAGACCGTCATAGGCGATCGTCAAATCCGAGTACTCGATGCCGTTATCTGTGCACGCTTTCGCTTCTTCGTCCTTGATCGGGCGCGAAGCATCCGCGATCGCCAGTTCTCCGCTGCAGAAACGTTTGAAGCCGCCGCCCGTACCCGAGACACCTACCGTTACCCGAACATCCGGATTGAATTTGCCGAATTCTTCAGCCGCAGCTTCCGTCAGTGGGTATACCGTACTGGAACCGTCGATCTCGATCTGGCCGCTCATTTCCACTGTTACGTCCTCATCATCGACTGCCTCTTCATCTTCTCCCGTATCTGCGCTCTGATCATCGCTCGTCTGCTCCGTATCGCCGGAACCGTTCGACGTCGAATCTTCAGCCTTATTGCCACACGCTGCTGTAATGAATAGCAGCGCGATCATCATCACCATTAACAAGCTCTTGAAGCCTTTGTTCTTCGACACCTACGACCACTCCTTAGATCCCATTAGTAAGTTTATAAGTACAAGTTCTTCTTGGTCTTAATGTTACGAGACGTTTGTAAATCGGGTATAGGCGAAATGTTAACTGCATGTAAAAATCAAGTGCCGCAAGTTCCAAAATGAAAAGAAGACGGCTCGCGCCGCCTTCTCAGCTATCCAAATCCATTATGAGGCGATTATTTCAGCTTGCTTGCTTGCGAAGCGTAGAAGCCTTTGGACAGTGGAATGTAGCCGACTTCCTTCGACAGCTTGCCTGCGTTTTGCAGGTAGAATTGCGCGAAAGCTTTAACCTCAGGACGTTTAGCCAGGTCAGCTTTGTTCACGTAGAAGAAGATTGGACGGGACAGGAAGTACATGCCGTTAGCGATCGTTTGAGCCGAAGGACCAATTGCACGGGAACCTTTGTCGATAACAACTGCTTTCAGCTTCGATTTGTTCTCCACATAGTAAGCATAACCGAAGTAGCCGATTGCATATTTGTCGTTCGTGATCCCTTCAACGAGTACGTTGTCGTCTTCGCTGAACGTGATTTGGCTGTCGTTGCGGCTCGATTTCGCCTTGCCGTTCACTTTCTCCGTGAAGAAGTCGAACGTGCCGGAGTCGCTGCCTGGCGAGTAGATTTTGATTTTCTCGTCCGGGAAGCCTTTACGAACGTCAGCCCACGTTTTCATTGTGGAACCGCTTTGGAAGATCGATTTCAACTCAGCGACCGTCAGCTTTTGTGCCCACGTGTTGTTTTTGTTGATTGCGATCGTGATACCGTCATAAGCTACCGTAACGTCCGTGTAAGTAATGTTTTTCGCAGCGCAATTCTTTTTCTCGGCATCCGTGATAGGACGCGATGCGTCAGCGATTGGAATTTCACCGTTGCAGAAACGTTTGAAGCCGCCGCCCGTGCCGGAAACGCCTACCGTTACGCGAACGTCTTTGTGATCTTTGCCGAACTCTTCAGCGACAGCTTCCGTGATCGGATATACCGTGCTGGAACCGTCAATTTCAATCGTACCTTTCAGACTGTCTGCAGCACCTGCTTGACCCGTCAACAGAAGCGACAAGCTAGCTGCAACAATCGCAAGCTTCAAAGTCAATTTCTTAAACAAAGAAGACCACTCCTCAAATAGGTATCGTACATCTTATGTACATGCCTAATAATAGGAGCGGTCTGTTAAGAGAAAATTATCGAAATATGAATAATTAGTAAAGTTTACCTACAATGTCACTAATCGTTCCTGTACACTTACGGAATGATCGTGGGCCTGATTCGTCAACTCTGCGACTAATCGACTACTGTCGCGGTTATGCTCAGCGGACTGATATAACCTGTCGAACGCCGCTGCGGCCGACATGACGAATTGGCTGCTGGCCTGCGTATCTGCTTGGCTTTGATCATGCAGGCGACCCGTTTCCTGAATGGCGCCTTGAATACCGAGCACAAGCGAGGCGATCGTATCTGCGGATTGCTTCGTCTCTACAGCCAGCTTCATGACTTCATCCGCGACAACCGCAAAGCTGCGGCCATGCTCGCCCGCTCTAGCCGCTTCAATGGCTGCATTAAGGGATAGCAGGTTGCACGTTTCCGCAAGCTCTTTTATGAGCGATGTGACTTGTCCGATATCCCGTGCGCGCTCCTGCAGCTCGTCAAAATGCGCTTTCTGCTCCGAAGCAAGCTGCGTCAGCCTGCCGAACACGGCACGAACCTGATCGAGTTCCGTCTTGCCTTGCTGCGTCATCATCACCATATCCGAAGTAAGATTCGCTCCATCTTCGGTCGATTGTTTCACTTCCGCAATTTCACGTTCAATCGAAGCCATCAGCCCTTGCGTCTCTTTAAGAACGACAGACTTCTGCTGTAAGGCGGCATGTTGAATATCCCGCGATATGCGCAGCAAATCGCCAACTGTCAGAATACCCGCAAGCTTGGCGCCTTCGATGACGATCACACAATTATACAGTGTCGCTTCGTCGCGGCCGAGCGCTTGTCCGATCAGACTTGAAGGATCCATTCGACTGTCGATAATAAGCGGCTGCGCATCCATTAACTTGGTAACCGGTTTATTGTAATACAATTCAGAGCCGAAGCGCTGGCTGAGATAATGGTAAAACCGGTTGCGCATAATAAGGCCGAGCGGTTCGCCTGCTTGTCCCGTCACAACCGCGCATTCCTCGTCTACGCGGCTCTTGAACATCCTAAGCAATTCAAGACAGCTCGTATCTGCAGTCACAGTGACAGGATTGCGCAGGTAGCTGGACAGTTGAATCATCGGGACGATGATGTCCTCGCTTGGGGGATCCGGTTCGAGAGCTTGTCCTGCAGCTTGAATGGGCTCTTGTTTGCGCATCGGTTTCTGAGCTTGCGGCTCTTGGGTCTGTACCTGCTTTTGTGCTTGTACAAGGGTCTGTTTGTGCACTTGTTCTTGCCCCTGCTTCTGTTCCTGCTTGACGGCCTCTTCACGTATCATTAGCAATTGCATGATGATCTACACTCCATCCCATCGACAATTTCTGTAACTAATAAACCCACTATAAACTGGCAAATTTATCAGAAACGCAACGTTTTGTTAAGGGAACGTTAATTTTCGACAGCGTTCGCATATTTGTCGGTTAATTTCTAACGATTGCTTGCAGGAGCGGCACATGAATTCCCCCCTCAGTGACGATGCTAGTGAAGCGGTATTGAGCAGCTGCCGCATCGGCATCTTACTATTTCTTTATAGCGGAAGGGAGCCATTATTGATGACGACTTCGAAAAACCGCCGCGTGAACGCTTGGCACCAACGGAAGCATAACCAACAGCCGCATGGCAAAATCAAATCTTTCGCCGAGCTGGCAGAAGAACCAGGTACGCTTCCCGCGGTAAACACAACGCAACTGATCAACGAACACGCGAAGCAAGCTAGTCAGCAATTATTCCTCCCTTAAGCTGCAACTGCCGAATTGTTATTGCTATATGTGAAAAAAGCTGTCGCCTATTATAAGGCGACAGCTTTTTTCGCAATAAATTTTACTTTAAAACTTTGCTAAGGAACAGCTTCGTTCTTGCCTCTTTGGGATGCTCGAATATTTCTTCGGGCGTCCCTTCTTCAATAATACGGCCCTCGTCCATGAATAAGACGCGGTCGCCAACTTCACGTGCAAAGCCCATCTCATGCGTCACAATGACCATCGTCATCCCTTGCGCGGCGAGCTTCTTCATGACGTCGAGCACCTCGCCAACCATCTCTGGATCAAGCGCTGATGTCGGCTCGTCGAACAGCATGACACTAGGCTTCATCGCAAGCGCGCGAGCAATGGCGATACGCTGCTTCTGGCCGCCTGATAGCCTGGAAGGATAAACATCGCGCTTATCCGCAAGGCCTACCGACGCCAGCAGGGCGAGCGCCTCCGCATCAGCCTTTTCCTTGCCCAGTTTCTTCAGCTTGCGCGGCGCAAGCGTTACATTCTCGAGCACCGTCATGTGCGGGAACAGATTGAATTGTTGGAACACCATCCCCATCCGTTGGCGAATATGGTTCAGATCGCGCTGCTTCCCGGTTACAAGCTGGTTCTCGAACCGGATTTCACCGCTAGTCGGCTCTTCCAGCCGATTCAGACAGCGAAGGAAGGTACTTTTGCCCGAGCCGCTTGGACCGATGACAACGACAACTTCGCCTTTACTGATTTCGTTGTCGATACCTTTAAGTATCTCATTCTTACCGTAAGATTTGCGCAATGCTTGTACATGTATCATTAGGCACTCAGCTTCCTTTCCAGCAGACTGAGCAGCTTCGACAGTGTGAATGTCATAACGAAATAAACGGCTGCAACAACTAATAACGGCTCAAATGACAAATAAGTATTGGAAGATACTGTATTTGTATTGTACATTAACTCAGCTATGCCAATGAACGAAACCAGCGAAGAATCTTTAATTATAACGATAAACTCATTGCCGATTGCAGGCAGCATGTTGCGGAACGCCTGCGGCAGCACGATATGGCGCAGCGCCATGCCATGCGTCATGCCAAGCGACCGAGCCGCTTCGTTCTGGCCCTTATCGATTGCATTAATTCCCGCCCGGAATACCTCAGCCATATAGGCAGCACTATTGATCGTGAGCGCAATGACACCTGATGTAAAGGCAGGCAAATTAATACCGAAGTTCGTTAAGCCGTAATAAATAATAACAATCTGAACCAGCATAGGCGTTCCGCGTATAATCTCGACGTAGATCGAGGAAATTACGCGCAGAATGCCGATCTTCGAGATGCGCAGCAGCGCGATGCCAATGCCCAGTATCGTCCCGAACAAGACGCCGAAGAAGGACAGCTGCAAAGTCAACCATGCGCCATTCGTGTAGTAAGGCCAATATTCTGATAGAAACCCAAAATCCATGCGCAGGCCCCTTACTCGCTCAACAGATTGTTGGCTTCTACGATATATTGATCAAGCGAGCCATTCTGCTTCAGCTTATCCAGCGATTCGTTAAGCGCATCGACCAGCGCTTTATTGTTCTTCTTCACTGCAATAGCCGCGCTGCCTTCCTGATCGGTAGGTACAACGATACCTGTCAGCGTCAGTTCGGGATGACTCGATGCGTACAGCTTCGTCACCGGCATCTCAGCCATAACAGCGTCAACACGTCCGCTTTGCAGCTCCATAACCAGCTCACTGATCTTGCCCAGCGAAGTAAGCTTAGCGCCTTCGATTCCCTTGGCAATACCTTCTTGAAGGCTGCCCTTCTGCACGCCGATACGCTTGCCCTTCAGGTCGTCGAACGTTTGGTAAGAAGCAGCTGCTTCTTTCGATACGAGAACGCCTTGCTCTGCCGTATAATAAACATTAGTGAAATCAACGCTCTTCGCGCGTTCTGCGGTCGGCGTCATGCCGGAGATGATCAGATCCACCTTGTTCGAATTAAGCGCAAGCAGCAGCCCCTCGAACTTCATATCTTGAATTTCAAGCTCTACACCAAGATCCTTAGCAATCTGCTGAGCGATCGAAATGTCGAACCCAACGATTTGATCTTTTCCGTCCTTCGTATGATGAAACTCGTATGGCGGATAGTCTGCGCTCGTACCGAGCACGAGTTTGCCGCTTTCTTTAATGGATGCAAGCTTGTCTTCCTTGCTCCCGCATCCTACGATCGTAATGACCATTGCTGTCAGTAGTAGTACTGTTATCCAACGTCTCATGATGTTCTCTCCTCTTGAAGTAGCTTGGCAACAACTCTACAATTATAATGGGCAATTCGCCAAAAACAACTACGTTTGAGCATTATTCTATAGTGTTAATTTCAACCAATCCGAACCTGTCTAATTAGACATCTATTAGATCTCTGTTATAAAAAGGAGTCGTTTCCATTGTCGATGAAAACTGTTATTTTCAACACCATTGACCAAAACGCTGAACATTGGACGTCCATGTCGCTTGATATCGGCGCTCATCCTGAGCTTGGCCATGAAGAATTCCGTTCGTCTGCGTTATTAGCCGAGGAATTGGAGAAGCATGGCTTTACTGTCGAGCGCGGAACGCTCGATCTGCCGACGGCATTCATAGCCACGTATGATTCCGGCAAACCCGGGCCGACTGCAGCTTTTCTATGCGAATATGATGCACTGCCCGAAATCGGCCATGCCTGCGGCCATCACATTATCGGCGTAATGGGCGTAGCGGCTGCAGTAGGACTAAAGTCCGTGATCAACGAGACCGGCGGCGTCATTCGCGTGTATGGCACGCCTGCAGAAGAAACGAAAGGCGCCAAAGTGACGATGGCGGAAGCCGGATTGTTCGACGACTGCTCGTTCGCACTCATGGCGCATCCGTATCACGCCTATGAGAAGTCCGGCGAATCGCTGGCAATGGACGCGGTACAGTTCGAATTTTTCGGCAAAACAGCGCATGCCGCTGCGAATCCGCATGATGGGATTAACGCGCTTGACGCGGTCATCCAGTTGTTCAACGCGTTAAACGCGCTGCGCCAGCAGGTTCGCAGCGACGCGAGGCTGCATGGCATTATCGATGCCGGCGGTCAAGCGCCGAACATAATCCCGGACTATGCGTCGGCGAAGTTTTATTTCCGCTCTGCCGATCGGGCGTACACGAACGAGCTGACGCAGCGGGCGCTCCGTTGCGCGGAAGGTGCGGCGCTTCAAACCGGCTGCACGCTGAAGACGAACGCATACGAATACTCGTATGACGAGCTTCGCACGAACGAGACGCTGTCTGGCCTATTCTCCGCCAACCTGATTGAAGGCGGCGTTCCATCGGACGCAATCCAGTCGGGCAAAGACAACGGTTCGCTGGACCTCGGCAACGTCTCCACACGATGCCCTGCGATACATCCGTACGTGCAGGTCGTTGACCAGCCTTATCAACTGCACACAACGGAGTTCCGCGATGCGGCAATGCAGCCGCGCGCGATGCAAGGTTTGCTGTTCGGCGCGAAGGTACTCGCCGCAACGGCCTATGATGTATGCGCCGATCCGGCGCTTCTCCGCCAGGTACGCGAGGAATTCGAGCAGGCAAGGAAGTAGATTAGTGTGAAGCAGCGGTCTTGATGACCGCTGTTTTTATTTTTGCTGGGAGGGGAAGCTGCTTTTGCTCGAACAACGCAGCCGCAGCCCACAGTCCTGCCATAGGTGCATTTCTGCACCTACGATCACGCAATACCGCCTCCGCCCATGCCGTAGGTGCATTTCTGCACCTACGATCACACTAACCCGCTCACGTCCCTACAATAGGTGCATTTACGCACCTACGCGTCTCCCCCCACACGCTAGCCAACCACCTCAAGCATGCAATTCCTCCACATACGCCCCATCCCATCTCTCTGCCCATTTTCCCACTCATTCCCGTTTCTAACGAAATTACATTTGACTGTATTTGTAAAAAGTGATATCATATATATATCAAATCAATACCATCACATTCTTAAGGGGCGTGTCTTCCAACATGGTGGAATCGAAAGCTTGGTACATGAACGGTTACGCGGCGCTGCTGCTTGCGCTAGTCTCATTCATCGGGGGAGTCGCACTCGTCATCAGCGGCGCCAGCGCTGTCGAACCGAATGCTGCAATGATTGTCGCAGGCGTTCTGCTGTTCGTCGTCTTCCTTATTACCATTACTTCGCTCGTCATCGTTCAGCCGAATGAAGCGAAGATTATTACATTCTTCGGCTCATACAAAGGTACCGTACGCGACAGCGGCCTGTGGATGGTCGTACCATTCACCAACAAATCGAAAGTATCGCTGAAGGTTCGCAACTTCAACAGCCAGACGCTCAAAGTCAATGATGAAGAAGGCAATCCGATCGAGATCGGTGCCGTAGTCGTCTATAAAGTGAAGGACACAGCCAAAGCAAGCTTCGACGTCGACAACTACGAGAAATTCGTTGCGATTCAGAGCGAGACCGCCATCCGCCATATCGCTGCCCACTATCCTTACGATTCTTACGACAACGATCCGAAGGCTTCCCTGCGCGGCAATGCGGATGAGGTTGCAACGGAGCTGATGAACGAGCTTCAATATCGGCTCAACGTCGCTGGCGTACAGGTTATCGAGACGCGCTTGTCCCACCTTGCCTATGCGCAGGAAATCGCCAGCGCAATGCTTCAGCGCCAGCAAGCGATCGCCATCGTCGCTGCCCGTCAGAAAATCGTAGAAGGCGCCGTAGGCATGGTCGATGCTGCGCTTCAACAGCTGGAGGCGTCAGGAATCTCGCTGGATGACGAGCGTCGTGCAGCGATGGTCAACAATCTGATGGTCGCGATCGTATCCGATCGGGCAGCAACGCCTGTCATTAACGCCGGCTCGCTGTACAGCTAAGCAGGTATCGTTATGGGAAAAGAAAAGAAAGCTTTCCCGCTCCGACTCGATCCGGAAATTTACCGGGCGCTTGAACGATGGGCTGGCGACGAGTTTCGCAGCGTCAACAGCCACATTGAGTTTCTGCTTCGCGAAGCGATATCGAAGTCCGGACGTTTGAAGCAGCCACGACCCCCAGAACCATCCGACTCGGACAATTAATCGCACGACTTCAAGCCTTGCACACCCGCTCCCCAGCAGCGATGCGCAAGGCTTTTCTTCTATTTCATCTCACCTCTCGCCCTCGAATTCACGCGGCGAAAGTGCTAATATGAATACACCTAACCAATGGACAAACAAACAGCACACGAAATATCAAGGGAGGCCCTTATTATGAAGAATGATCTGATCCGACGCTTCACCTCATACGTCGTCATCGATACCCAATCCGACGATGCCAGCGACACCTGCCCTTCTACACCTGGTCAATGGACGCTCGCTCATAAGCTTGTCGACGAGCTTAAGGAGCTTGGCATGCATGACGTTACCGTCGATGAGAACGGCTACGTCATGGCGACATTGCCTGCCAATACGGATAAGCAGGTAGACACGATCGGATTCCTAGCTCACATTGATACAGCCATCGATTTCACCGGCAAAGACGTCAAACCTCAAATCGTTGAACAATATGACGGACGCGATATCGTCTTGAATGAGGCGCTTGGCGTTGTGCTCTCGCCGAAGGAGTTCCCCGAGCTTGCGAATTACAAGGGACATACGCTCGTTACGACGGACGGCACTACGCTGCTTGGCGCGGATGACAAAGCGGGCATCGCCGAGATTATGACCGCCATGGACTATCTGCTTCAGCATCCTGAGATCAAACACGGCGCTGTACGTGTTGCCTTCACGCCGGATGAAGAGATCGGCAGAGGTCCGCACAAGTTCGACGTCGCGGCATTCGGCGCCAAGTATGCTTACACGATGGACGGCGGCCCGCTTGGCGAGCTGCAATATGAGAGCTTCAACGCAGCACAAGCGCGTATCATAGTGAAGGGCAATAACGTTCATCCCGGCACAGCCAAGGGCAAGATGGTTCACTCGTCCAAAATCGCGATGGAGCTGCACAACCGCCTCCCCGCTCAAGAAGCACCGGAGTACACGGAAGAATACGAAGGCTTCTTCCATCTCATCTCGATGCAGGGCACTGTCGAGCAGACGCAGCTCGTCTACATTATCCGTGATCATGACAAGGATAAATTCAACGCGCGCAAATCGCTTGTCGAGCAGATCGTCGATGAGCTTCGCGCCGAACACGGTCCATCCAGCATCGTCCTCGAGCTGAAGGATCAATATTACAACATGCGAGACCGCATCGAGCCTGTTAAACATATCGTCGACATTGCCTATGACGCTATGAAGAGCCTCGATATCGAGCCGCTCGTCATTCCGATTCGCGGCGGCACCGACGGCTCTCAGCTGTCGTATATGGGACTGCCAACACCGAACATCTTCACAGGCGGAGAAAACTATCACGGCAAATTCGAGTATGTATCCGTCGATAATATGATCCATGCAACGAACACCATTATCGAGATCATCAAACGGTTCGAGCAGCAGGTCTAACTCCATCCCGAATCCAATTAAGAAGAAGCCAATCGCACATGCGATCGGCTTCTTCTTAATTGCATAACGAGATTCGATCTAACGGACGTGCGCGTTACTGACGCAACACTCGGATTGGTCATGACACTGCCTTTGTTATTTCCCGGGCAATCAGTCCTAATTACGTAAACTTCCTCATACCGTTGGATCAAACAAGAGCGTAGAAGCCCTTGTCCCACCGGACGATGATGAGTAAACCCGAATAGGGCCACGCCTGAAGTCAGAGATGACTTCAGGCGTGGCCCTCCTTATTGCTATCAACGCTGCTGTTAGATACATGCTAGATTGAAACGCCTAGACTCACCCGATCCGACTGAAACCTGGTTTTATGCTTGTCCGCTCCATATGCTGACGCATGAATGAATCGAAGCATCAGATCCGACCGTACTTTCGTTTCTTCAAGCGCCTGTAAGATCAAATGCGTATATCGGGAGAACAGCCATTCTGCTTGAAACGGTGTTGCACACTGAACAATCAGTTCGCCGTTCTCATCTATGTACGCTTGAGTTGGCCCGAAGTAGGTTCGATAGCTCGGCTCCGCTATTCGTTCGCGAATCCACGCCTGCACCCTCTGCCAGATAACCGCACCATCTTGTTGCGCAGTTAGCACACGCTTCTCCTCTTCCCGCTCGTGCAGCAGCTCGTCTACCGTCGAGCTGAATAACTTCGCAAGCTCAACGAGCGCATGAATATCCGGCAGACATTCGCCCCGTTCCCATTTGGAAACCGCTTGATGACTGACGCGCAGAGCATCTCCTAATCCCGATTGAGACAGGCCAAGCATCTTGCGGCCTTCCAGAATATTCACGCCAACAACGACTGGATCAACCATCGCCATTCACCTCTATCGATTCGCTATATCATCATCATAGCAAAGCGAATCGATGCTGCCCAGCACGCACTAGTTGAATGTTCAAACGGTTCGTTGCAACCCTAGGTTGCCTGCGAAGCTAACCAACGCAGCTCTTCGTCATCCGATTGACAAACGGCAATATTGGCGCCGAGGCAGCGGAAGTCTTCGATCATCTTCTCATAGCCGCGCTCGATATGATGAACGCCTAGGATCGTCGTCCGGCCTTCGGCGATCATGCCTGCCATGATGAGACCGATGCCTGCACGAATATCCGATGCGTGGACAAGCGCACCCGTAAGCGGCTTGCCTCCGTTGAGACGCGCAACGCCTGAACGAACCTCGATATCCGCTCCCATGCGGCGCAGCTGAGCAGCATGCTGGAACCGATTCGGATAGATACGGTCCGAGATGAGGCTGCGGCCCGGCGCCTTGAGCAGAAGCGATGTCAGCGGCTGCTGAAGATCGGTCGCGAAGCCAGGGTACATAGCGGTGCGTACCCGCGTAGCCCGATAAACACCAGTTGCATGTGCCGTGATGGTGCTGCTCGTCGTCTCGATCTGAAGCCCGATCTCTGTCAGTTTCGCCAGACAAGAGCCCAGATGCTCCGGAATAACGTCCGTTACCGTGACGGAGCCGCCTGTCGCGCCTGCCGCCATTAGGAACGCACCAGCTATAAGCCGGTCAGGAATGACGTTATAGGAGCAGCCATTCAAATGCGTCACGCCGTCGATAACGATCGTGTCCGTACCTGCGCCACGGATGCGCGCACCCATCTGAATCAGCAGGTTTGCCGTATCGACAACCTCAGGATCTCTTGCCGCATTGCGCAGCACCGTTCTGCCCTTCGCGCGCGCCGCTGCCATCAGCACATTCATGGTCGCTCCCGAGGTGATCATATCAAAATAAATATCAGCGCCTTCGAGCGATGCCGCTTCCACCACATAATGATCAGCGTGAAACGTGAAGTGTGCTCCCATCGCCGTGAGCGCCTTCACATGCTGATCGATCGGACGGCTGACGAAGTCGTCGCCGCCTGGGTAGCCGACGCTCACTCTGCCATGCTTAGCGAGCAGCGCACCGATGAAATAATAGGCGGTGCGGAAAGCCGATGCTTTGGCCGGTTCGATAACAGCAGCTTGAATGCCGCGTGCATCAATCAACAGCTGACCGCTTCCTTCACGCTGTATAACTAGACCCATGCCTTCTGCAATCTGCTCGATAATCTGTATATCCGCAATGGATGGAACATCGCAGAGCCGCACAGGCTCGTCCGCCAAGCATGCCGCCGCGATAAGCGACAGCGTGCTGTTCTTCGCGCCCGGAATTCGAACAGATCCGTTTAGCGCTGGTGAAGGCTGCACGATGATTCTTTTCATAAAATTAAATTCCCTCCATGGTCATCATAGGTTCACTGTTTGTTGTTGCGATAACGACTTGGACGCCCGCCTTCTCCGCTTGCTGAATGAACGATCGGGATGCCCATTTGTCTGTAATAAGCACGTCCAGCTCTGTAAGCGGAATGGAGCTCGCGAATAAATCGCGGCCCAGCTTCTCGTTCGGCGCCAACCCGATTCTCAATCTAGCGCTCTCGATAACGGCGCGCGTAAAGCTGCCGCCATCCGGCGTCGCCATGCTTATGCCTTTGCCTGTAATGCCCCCGCCCGTCACAAAACAAATATCGAACGAGAACTTGCGTACTTGTTCGATTGCAAGAGGGTCGATGAAACTTCCTGACGTTATCCTTAATTTGCCGCCAATCAGATAGGATTCAACATGATCCCAGCCTTTGATCGTATCTGCGATCTTCATCGCATTCGTCACGATCGTTATCGGGTAATGACGGGGGAGATGCTGCAGCATCCCGAATTGAATGCCTGCTCCGCCGATGAATACGGCGTCTCCAGGCTTTATATATGAAGCCGCAAGCTTCGAAATCGCGTCTTGAGATTCATTCGGAGGACCATAACGCTTCTCCTCCGGTTTCGGGAATACGCGCACCTGACTGATTGGGACAGCGCCTCCATATGACTTCTTAAGCAGACCCTGCTCTTCCATAATAGACAAATCTCGGCGAATTGAATCGACCGATAATTGGAATTGCTGCGCTAGTTCCTTCACAACAATGCGCTGATCTTTATGTAATTGATCCAAGATAAGCTGCCGGCGCTCTTCGGCTAACATGCTTGTACCCCTTTATGACAATTTATGCTAACTATCGTCTATTTTATTCATTTTTATTCCGCCATGTCAATCAATACCTTCATGTTTCTTCATTATTCGCGTTAATATCGACAAAAATAAGAACAACCGTGAATAACACTTCATAAAGTTCACGATTCGTACAAAGCATTCGCTAAACACGTAGATCTCCATAGCCTGCGTAGGCGTAACCAAACAGAAGAGGAAAGCCAGCAGGGGAGCAAGCTTAACGGTTCTGACAGAGCTTATTCAGGTTGATTCGCATGTACGAGATACCTTACGGTTGCAGGAGAGCTTATTGTCCAACATTCAGAGCAAAGTCCAGCATTGTATGTAAATAGATAGCCTCGCTCACAACCGTTACTCTAGCAACTGAAGCAATTTCACCTCAATATCCGCTGTCCCAACCCTTAGACGTAGAAGATCATATGACATGGCCTACTAGCCTATGCGGGATGTCCAGTCATCATTCAAACTATAAGAATCCATTCATACGTAAACACAAAGAGCCCGACGTTAATACGCCGGGCTCTAGCTCATTCTATACTATTCGAAGTAAACCGCTTTGCCCGTACGGGACGATTCATAGATCGCTTCGAGAATCTCGGAAACGACGAGCGCCTGCTCCGGCTTCACGATCAGCTCTTTGTCATACAGGACGTGCTCGATCCAAGCACGAGCTTCGAGTTCTGCCGGATCGTCGGATGCACCCTCGTAGAATGCAACGCCGCCGCTCTGCAGCTCGATTTCTTTCGTGTACAGACGGCTGTTGCTCTCGCCGTTGATGCGAAGGCCGCCTTTCATGTCTGCGCCTGCTTCTGTACCGCAGAGCGTAACTTTCGCTTCGTCGATCTCGAGCGTGTTCAGCGCCCAGCTGGACTCCAGCACGAGCGATGCGCCGTTCTCCATCGTAATCATCGCGAATGCGGAATCCTCTACTGTGAATTCCTTCGGATCCCATGGACCCCAAGCGTTCGCTGCATTCTCGCGCTGCGACAGCTTGTGGTAAGCACGGCCCAGTACAGCCTTCGGCTTGTAGTTGTCCATCATCCACAGCGCCAGGTCAAGCGCGTGCGTGCCGATATCGATAAGCGGTCCCCCGCCTTGTTTCTCTTCATCCAAGAATACGCCCCAAGTCGGTACAGCACGACGGCGAATCGCATGAGCTTTGGCAAAATAAACTTCACCCAGCTCGCCTGCTACCGCTGCGTCCTTCAGGAAGCGGCTGTCAGCACGGAAACGGTTCTGATACGCGATGCTCAGCTTCTTGCCTGTGCGCTTCGCAGCCTCGAGCATGCGGCGTGCGTCTGCGGCCGTCTTCGCCATCGGCTTCTCGCACATAACATGCTTGTCCGCTTCAAGCGCTGCAATCGTAATCTCTGCATGGGAATCGTTCGGCGTGCATACGTGAACGACATCGATCGAGCTGTCTTGCAGAAGCTCCGTGTAGCTCTCATATACTTTCGATTCTTCCGAACCGTATTTCGCCTTTGCTTGTTCAGCACGTTCTACGATAATGTCGCAAAATGCGACCAATTCAACTTCCTTTACTTTAACAAGTGACGGCAAGTGCTTACCTGTCGCAATACCACCGCACCCGATAATCGCTACACGAACTTTAGACATCGACAAAATCCTCCTCATAGCATCTGATTCCTTCGCTAACACTAGACTTAGTATATTGCAGCGCTTATTATATGTGTAGGTTGGGAATAGCGTTCGTTTTATGTGATTTTGTCATTCGGGGGCGCATCTAGTGGAAATCTATAACGAAAAGGTCGCATATGAAAACCCTCTCTTGTCATTGAAGGTATATACCGCTTCCCGAAACGACGATGCCTATATCAACTGGCATTACCATCGAGAGGTAGAAGTGCTGCTCGTGAACGAGGGTGGGCTCGAGGTTCACATTCAAGAAGAAGTACATCGGCTGGAGGCAGGCGACATCGCGCTGATCGGTTCATCGCAGCTGCATCGCGACCATAGCTTCAGCACGCCGCTCGACTACATCGTGCTGCAGTTTGATCTGGAACAGTTTTTCGATGCCAGCACGCTTCCGTTTATGCGCTATTTTGCCGAGTCGAACAATCCGCTCAGCAGCGCGAACTATATTTTTCAAGAAAATCCGGAGCTCAAACGTCAGGCTGCTGCATGCATCCGCGAGATTCTGCGCGAATCGAATGAGAAGCAGATCGGCTATGAGCTGGCGGTCAGCATGCTCGTGAAGCAGCTGCTGCTTCTGCTGCTCCGCAACGATCGCAAGAATGTGCTCAGCGATCAGGATGATTTCGACCGGCTGCGGCTGCGGCCTGTGCTGACGTATGTCGAGAGCCATCTGACGGATCGGATTCAAGTAGAAGAAGTGTGCAAGCTGGCGAATATGAGCTACTATTATTTTGTCAAATTTTTCAAAAAATCGATCGGACTTTCGTTTACGGAGTATGTGAATTACCGCAAAATCAAATGGGCTGAACGCATCCTGCTCACCAAGGATCTGAGCATCTCCGAGGTCGGCGAACGAATCGGCATGCCGAATATGGCCCACTTCTACAAAATGTTCCGCAAGTACAACAACTGTTCACCGAAGGAATTCCAGAAGAAGATGCTTGCTTGGGGCAAGGGATGAATCGGCTGCCCGCCCAAATTCTCCTTGGCCAGCGTAACTTCGTAAGCCAATAAAACAACAAATGGTTGAGCAGAGTCGTCTCTTCTGCTCAACCATTTTCTTTGTTAACGGACTCTATGGACATTAATAACAAGGCTCCCATCAATCTCATTCGCTAACGGACCCAGCAGACACTATTTGCTCGATGATTCGTTATGAAAGTACAGCATGATGCGATAACGTCAACTGAGTCCGATAGATCATTCAATTGTCCGCATCGAGCACAATAAGGTCGTCTGCGTCCGATAATTAGCGCGCTGCACTCTGCCCACTAACCGCTTCTATCACGCCTCACCGAGCAGCGGCACTGCGATCTGAATCGAGCCAAGCACAACGGCAACTCTCTCATCCAGCTCATCCAGCAGTCGGGCAAGGGGATCCAAATTCTCCGACATTAGACTCGCTTGCAGTTGACCAGACACCTCCGCGAGATCGGCGGCGCCGAGATTGGACGCCACGCCTTTGAGCGTATGCACGAGCAGCTCGGCCTGCTTGTAGTCCTGTGCCGCGATCGCATCCCGAATCTCATGCACGGCGTTTGCATGGTCGCTTACGAATCGCTGAAGAATGCCGCGATAGAATGCCTTGTTGCCGCGCAGCCGCTGGAGAGCGTCTGCAAGCTGCAGCCCCGGAAACTCGTCTGATGCCGCTGCAGACTGGGCAGCCGCTGCCGCCTCCTTCTCGGTCCGTTGATCCTTCATGAACCTCTGCAGCACCGCATACAACTGAGCAGGCTCGAACGGCTTCGTAATGTACGCGTTCATGCCCTGCGCCAGCACCTTTTCTTTCACGCCTTTCATAGCATCAGCCGTCATC
Organism: Paenibacillus sp. CCS19; assembly: GCF_033239625.1. NCBI lineage: Bacteria > Bacillati > Bacillota > Bacilli > Caryophanales > Paenibacillaceae > Paenibacillus > Paenibacillus sp. CCS19. The sequence goes on along the minus strand of NZ_BTCK01000011.1, from coordinate 22,122 downwards.
GCGATGATCGGCACATGAGCCAGCTCGCTGCGCTCCCGCATGAGCCGGGTCGCCTCGAACCCATCCATGACAGGCATCTGCAGGTCCATCAGAATGATATCGTACCGGCTGTGAGCGACTATCTCCAATGCTTCCGCGCCATTCGCCGCAATCTCGACGATGGCACCTAAGCCGCTTAGCATCTCCAAGCCGATCTGTTGATTAATATCGTTATCCTCAACAAGCAGAATGCGAGCGCCTCTAAGCGTGACAAACTTCTCATCCTGCTCCAGGGTGCGTGCGCTCGGCTGCTTGTCCAGCACATGCTTGTGGAACAAGCTGAGCATCTCATTGTAAAGCTGCGATTGGCTCATCGGATAATACAGCACTTTCTCGATCGGCGTGTATCGGATGCGATTGCTAAGCCGCGGATCGTGATAAGCCGTGATGAGAACGATGATTTGCATCGGCGCCGTGCTGTATTGATGAATCCGCTCTGCTAGACGAATCGAATCATCATGCTGCAGCTTCCAATCCACGATGACGAGATCGAAACTGCCCCCATAGAACAGCTTCTCGATCACTTCTTTCTCCGTCTCGACGGTCGTCACTTGGAAGCGGAATTGTTCCAACTGGCTTCGAAGCACACGCTTCATCTCAGGCTCGCGGCAGACGAGCAGTACATTCTTGAAACGGAAGGCGTTATCGCTTGGCAAATTGACGAAATTGCGGGATGACTTCAGCAGCTTCATCGTGAAGGAGAAGCAGCTGCCGACGCCCGGCTCGCTCTCCACCTGCATTCTTCCGCCCATAAGCTGAACGAGCTCTTTACTAATGACAAGGCCAAGACCGGTCCCGCCGTACTTGCGCGTAGTCGACATATCGGCTTGGGAGAAATGGCGGAACAGCTTGGACTGCTGCTCCTTCGTCATCCCGATCCCCGTATCGCGGACTAAGCAGCGAAGCGTAACCGTCGATTCGTCATCCGCATCTTCCATTCGCTCGATCTCGATCGTCACCTTGCCCTTATCCGTAAACTTGACCGCGTTATTCAACAGATTAATGAGCACCTGGCCGAGGCGATGCGGGTCGCCGACAAGCATCTGAGGAACCTCATGATGAATATCAAAATGGATATGAAGCCCTTTCTCGAAAGCCTTCACATTGATGACGTTCGATACATTGTGCAGCACCTCGAACAAATCGAAGTCGATTCGTTCAAGCACGATTTTGTTCGCCTCGATTTTCGAATAATCTAGAATGTCGTTAATGATCATGATGAGGTTATTGGCGGACAACATCATTTTGTTCGAATAGTCCTGCTGCCGCTCGGTTAGCTCCGTCTGTCTGAGCAGATGGCCAAGCCCGATAATCGCATTCATCGGCGTTCGAATCTCATGGCTCATATTGGCAAGAAACTCGCTCTTGGCCAGATTGGCCGCTTCCGCCGATTGCTTCGCTTCCGCAAGCAGCGCATTGTTAGCCGCCAGCTCCTGCGTTCGCTCCTCCACCAGCTGCTCCAGATGCTCCTTGTAATGGACAAGCGTCTGCTCCGTCTCATAGCGCCTGATCTCGTAAGCCATAACGGAGTAGAACAGCGGCACCGCAATGGTATGAAAAATGATGAACGTTACTGCATAATCGCCCAGGAACAAATTCTTCGTTTCTTCAGGCGCTGTGAAGTATGCCCACAATACGGTCTGGACGCCGATGACAAGCCCGAGCCCCCATGTGAACCACGTATATTGTCTCGCGACTCGTCCCTTTATCCGATAGGCGATGATTCCCAATAATGTCGTAATGAACAGCGCGCCTGTCGGAAAAATAATCGCTCCGCCAAGCGATATTCGATAGAGGCCGATTACAACCGCCGTTATAGCGATCGACCAAGGACCTCCGAATATGCCGGACAGCACCACACTGATCAACCTTACATCCATATGCAGCCCGTCCCGATCTTCCAGCGGCATCTGCATGATGAGCAGTCCCATGATACTGAACAGCAGGCCGAAGCTTATGTTCTTCCAGCCGATAACGGCATTCGATAAATACGGATAGATCCATCGGGTCACAACGATCATGACGATAAGAAGCATACAGTATTGACCGAAAAAAACTAGCAGATCCGTATTCATGTGCACCCGCCCCTACTTTGCAGCATTAATATTTTCTCAACCAGTTTTCGACAATGTTCGTATGATTCCTCCTCTTCCACTAATAAAAAACCTCTGTCCGCCTATCGGCTCGACAGAGGTAATCTCCGCTTCACTTTCCGTTCAGCTACAGTCCAATGGACAGAGCGTCTCGCCAAGCAGTCGCGCTGCCTCCTCCGCCGAAACCGGATGGCTGAACAAATAGCCCTGCGCGAACGTACAGCCGTTATCCCGCAGCGCACTTAACTCCTCCACTCGCTCCACGCCTTCGGCTACGACCTCTAATCCCAATTGATGGGACATCGTCAGCACGGACGAAACGATTGCGGTATGTACGGCGTTCGTATCAATATGTCGGATGAACGATTGATCGATCTTCAGCTTGCCTACCGGCAGCTCCTTCAAGTACTTCAACGAGCTATAGCCCGTGCCGAAATCATCGATCGACAGATTAATGCCAAGCGCCTGCAGCTCTCTTAGAATCGGCAGTGCAGTATGGATATCCATCATGACGCCTTCGGTAATTTCCAGCTCCAGCCACCGCGATTCCAAGCCTGTCCGATGGAGCAAATTGACGAGTGATTCGGTGAATAAGGGGTCATAAAATTGACGCGACGAAATATTCACGCTGATCACGATCGGCGTGAATCCATTGTCCTGCCACTGTTTGTTTTGCCGACAGGCCTCTTCCAGTACCCATCTGCCGATCGGAACGATCAATCCCGTTTCCTCAGCTACGGGTATAAACTCGCCGGGTGAAACGGCCCCGAGCTCGGGATGAAACCATCGAATCAGACTCTCCATCCCTACCGGACGCGCATTGGCGGTTGCTACGATCGGCTGATAATAGAGCTTCAGCTGGCCTAGCTCCGCAGCCTTGCGCAAGTGCAGCTCGATCTCCATTCGCCGATGAAGCTGCTCGTTCAAGGAAGGATTGTATATGAGCGTCTGACGGCCCAGATGTTTGGCTTCGTACATCGCCATCTCTGAAGCCTGCAGCAGATGTTCTGCCCGATCCGAATGGTTCGGGTACAGACTGACGCCAATGCTGCTGCCGACGTATATATCTTGGTCGCCGAACTGGAATGGTCGATGGAGCTGCGCATGCAGCTGATCGATCATGTCCATCATTGCGGTCGACTCGTGATAAGTGAATAGATAGACGAAGGTATCGCCGCCCATTCGAACCGCACGCGCGTCATCGGCGCCCAGCTTCTGCAGCCTTCGTGCAATACTCATAAGCAGCTGGTCGCCAATGTCGTCTCCAAGCGATTCGTTCACCAGCTTGAAATGATTAAGTCCAATGAATAGCACGGCTGCTGTCCGTCCATTGCCGCCTGCAAGTTCCAGTGCTTGCTGCACATAATCCTGTGCATATTCACGGTTCGGAAGTCCCGTTAGTCCATCATAATGAATAAGCCGATTAATCCGTTCTTCGGTTCGACGTTGGTTCGTAATATCGACACTCAACGCAACAGCCTCAACGACATCGTCGTCTTCCCATAACGGCTGAATCGTCGTCCGATAGACGCGGCCATTCCAGCTGGTGTCGAACCAATCGATCTCTTCGCCTTCCCATGCCCTGCGGTACCTTTCCTCTTGGCGGCGCGCGACATGCGCAGGCATGAAATCAACAAGCTCGCGGCCGACTGCCTGTTCAGCATGAATGCCGAACAGCTCGCCGACGCAGCTTGTATGGATGAATCGGTCTTGCTCCAGCTTGAACTTCAACACAAGTCCGTTATAACGAACGAGCGTTTTCTTCAGCGTTTGCTGAGCTGCCTTGAGATCCTTCTCCATCTTCATACAAGTCAGCATCGCTTCCAGCAGGACGCGCATGGACGGTTCCTGCGGACGATTCATAACGATGAGTCTGCATCGCTGCATAAAATCGTTGATGACCATCGTATCCGCTGCATTCGCGAATAACAGATCTTTATGAAAATAATCCGCCGCTCCCCACTTTAATGCTTGAAACGTTAATGCCGAGCCTTCCGTTGCATAGCTGCTTAGCATCATGACCGGTACCGGGCAGCAGTCCATCAGATGGCGGAGCGCTGTAATCCCGTCCATATGGGGCATCTCCACATCCAAGATCACAAGATCAGGACGAAGCTCTAAGGCGCGCTCCACGCCTTCACGTCCATTGCCTGCCGTCCCAGCAACCTCAAAGTGCGGGCTGTCTTGGAAGAGCTTCACGATCAGCCGTCTCATTAGGCTTGAATCGTCCACAATCAACACACGATATGCCATCGCAGCATGTTCACCTCAACCGACAATTTCCTTCCATCTCGCTTCCGTTCCAGAGAAATCGATCAACTGAGCAATCTCGCTTCTTGCCTTGAAAATAAATCTTGCTGCCGAGCCGTTCAACTGCTGTTCCGTCAGGGTATAGGTCATCAACATTTGTTGATCATCATATTGGCAGGTTACGCCATTCGCCGTCATGCCCTGACCAGGCGTCTCAAGCTCCACGACCCGGGTCATCCGAACATAAGCAAGGGGAATCATCACCGAGTATTCGAGACTTAGCTGTCGGTCTCCGTTCATCATTCGAAAAAACTCGTGAAACTGCTCCCTCTCCCGCTTCCAAAGACTAACGTTGTTATTTAGTACTACTTCCGACCAACCCGTTGCATTGCCTCGACACGAAGCGATAAATTCGCTTCTGTAATCGGAAAGTAACTGCACGCCCCTCACCTCCATACACTTAAGTCGAAGTATAAGAATAATTTGTTAGAAAAGTTCTTCTGAATGTATTTGTTCTTTATTTGATCTTTATTAATCTCAAGTGCATAAAGCATGCAAATGTTTAAACAAAAAAAGCCGCCTGCCACCGCAAGTATGCGGGAGCAGTACGACTATTTATGATTTCATTGGCTGCATTTCATGCTCAGGCAATGAACGGATGATAGATTCGATCTCGGAAGCTGTTGCTTCTAACGTGCTTGCGTACGCAATCGGATTATCAACGATAACCGCCTCTAGCTGAATGGCGGCAACGGCTAGACGATGCGCGGACATGTTCTTCGCAACGCCAATCAGCGTATGCACTTCCCTTGCCGCATCTCGGTATTGTCCATCGCCCAGCTGACGAGTGACCCGATCCGCGAAATCCTTATATTCTTTCTTGAACAAATGCAAGATGTGCAGTGCGATCGACACTTTGCCTTCAAGCCGCTGCAGCATATGATCGAGATCGACCCCGACGATCGACTGCCGAATCGCATTGTACAGCTGCCGCTCCTCTGGCCGGCGAATCACATGTCTCTCTCGTGAAGCAGGAAGCCATTGGCTCACACATTTTCTTAACAATTCCGCATCCAACGGCTTCAGCACAATATCGTTAATGCCGATCTCATAATAAGCTTGATGATCGCTCTGCATCGCATTCGCAGTAAGCGCAATGATCGGAATATGCGAGTGGTTCGCGTTTGCCCGAATTCGCTTGGTCGCTTCGTAGCCGTTCATGACCGGCATATACATATCCATCAGAATGAGATCGAAGTTTCGTTCCTGCAGATGCTCAAGCGCTTCAAGCCCATGATTGGCAACTGTCACCTCGAACCCCTGCATACGCAGCAACTCCCCTGCCACCTGCTGATTGATTGCATTATCCTCGACAAGCAGAATGGTTGGTTGTACGTCGTGCTGCATCGACTCCATGACAGCTGTTTGTCCATCGGAACTTGCAACGAACACGCCTCCGCTAATAATACGCTGCAAGGTTTGGAAGAGCTCCAGACGGCTAGTCGGCTTGCTGAGCATCGCCTCCGGCAGCTGATCGCCCATCATCTGCACAATTTCTTCCCGCGCATAGGCGGAGGTCAGCGCAATTACCGCAATATTGTTCTTGCTGCACAGCTCCATAATGCGATGCCATGTATGTTCGCCATACATGTCGTCCATCTCCATATCGACCACAATGCAGTCGATGCGGTCGGACACTCGCGATGTCCGGTCTAGAAATTGATGAAAGTGATCCCACGTCTGCGAAATCGTAACCTGACAACCGAATGATTCCAGCGTACGGGCCATAATGTCACGACTAAGCCGGTCATCCTCGACAAGGTGGACTCGAATGCGGCTCTTATCCGTTTGGAGCGCCCATGTTCGTCGATGCTCATCCGGCTGAACGGTCGGCATCTCCAATTCGAACTGGAATCGACTTCCGAAGCCGATCTCGCTGCTTACCCGAAGCTCTCCTCCAAGCAGTGTCACGAGCTCTTTCACGATCGGCAGCCCTAAGCCGGTGCCGGCCTGCTTGCCGCCGCTGTCATAATCGGCTTGCCAGAATGGCTCATAGAGCATTCGAAGCTGCTCTCTGGACATGCCTATGCCGGTATCCTCGACCGTAAATCGGATGACTGCCTTGAGGTCGGTTCGCTGCATCTGCTGAATGTAGAGGTGAACATGTCCATGTTCCGTGAACTTAATCGCATTGCTGCAAAGATTCATCAGAATTTGCTTCAGACGAAGCGGATCGCCTTTCAATTGCGCCGGAAGATATGCATCCGTCTCTACGATGACCTCTACCTGCTTGATCCCTTTCAACACCGTGAGCGTGTCCGTCAGCTCATAGATGAGTGCATCCATATCGAAATCGACCTGCTCCATCTTCAGTTTGCCGGCTTCGATCTTGGACAGATCCAGGATGTCATTAATAATACCGAGCAGTAGATGCGAAGAGGACATGATCTTGTGCAAATAATCCTGCTGCGTGTCCGACAGCTCCGTATGCTTCATCAGCTGGGACAAGCCGATAATTCCGTTGAGAGGCGTTCGAATTTCATGGCTGACCCTTGCCAGGAACCGGCTCTTCGCCCGACTTTCCTGATCGGCTTGCTTGAGATCGGTAATTTCGTGCATGCTGCAAATCATATACCCTTCAACTTCGGTTGTCCCATGAATATCGGAGAGAATGACATCATATTCACGGACTTGTCCATCCGCCATCACTAACGTTGTCTCGAAGCCGGTTTTACGTCCGGTAGCTGCAATTTCCGTCCAATGCTTCCGCCATTGCGCCTCGTTCATCTTCATGCCCAGCTCGAATAACGAGCGGCCAATCACTTCATGTTGTTCAATGCGGGCCATATTGCAGAAGTAACTATTAGCGAACAAGACGGCGCCGTCGCGATCGAGCTCCAGAATGAAATCCTGCGGATTCTCCGCGAGCGAAAGATAACGCTCCTCGCTTTCGTGGAATTTCCTTTCCGCCGCCTTCTGCTCGGAGATATCGACAATCGACCCGATTACCGAGGTTACAACGTCATCTTCAATGATCGGCTGCATGGTAACCCATAAAACGAAAGGACCAAGATCGCTTTCATAGTTAGCACCGATCCCGCTCTTCCATACCGAGTCAATTTGTCCTGTAAAATGAGCGCTCTCCGCCTTCGGAAGAAACGAAGCGACTTTCAATCCCGTATCATAATCAGCCAACTCTCCGCCCAACACCTCCGCAATGCTGGCCAGCAGCTTGCCGCTTATCATTTTGTACACATAGTGCTCGTCCTGCTTAATAATCTTGAAGGTGATGCCGTTATGCATTCGCATCGTGTTGGTAAGCTCGTCCTTCGTCTCCTTGAGCTGCTCCTGCACCTCGGTCGTCTTGTGCAAGTATCGAATCAGGAACCCGATGAACAAGATGCCTACCCACGCTGTTATTAAATAGGGAATTGTCGTGCTAATGCGAAACAATTCATAGGTTCGTTCAAGTCCCGAAACACTAAATACGATCACGGTAGAAATTGATAAAAGCCGCCAACGACGCTTGTAAGATTCAGTCTTTCGTATTATGAAGAACGCACATACAGCGACAGCTCCAAGCACCAGCAGAGCTCTCAACCATGCGCTAAGATCCCCCATATTAGGAATGGTCATCGTCATTAACGAGATAATCCCGGCTATCCCCCCGCCAAAATGCATCGCAACAAGGATGGCGACAGCTCGCAGGCTCAATACGGAACCCGTGCTGGTCGTAATGCCGAATTCATAAAGCGCGACCCCAGATAATCCCATGTACAAACCAATTAATATCGCGCTCGCTTTTGACGATATACTTTTAGCATAGGGATGAACAAGCAGCTGGATACCGACGAACGTAAAGATTGCGAGCAAGGATAGATTCAATAAAAAATGCTCATACATCGGGGACCACCCTTCCGGAGACTAGCAACATGTCCTACGTAATCATGAATCAAGTTTATACTAAATTGGCGATAGACGGACATATTTCGACATTATATAATAAGAGCGCACCTAATTATTAGCAAAGTATTAGCATTCTTAACATTCGTTTCATTAAGGCGGGAACACAACGATGACGAAAGTACTAATTATAGAAGACGATAATATCTTCGGTGACATGTTAAGCCTATATCTTACAGAGGAACAGTATGAGGTTGTACGCGTAGCAAGCGCCGGAGAAGGCTTGCGGACGCTCTCGGATTATGCCCCGAACGTCATCCTGCTCGATCTCATGCTGCCGGATACCGAAGGAATCAACGCCTGCGCTTTGCTAAGAGAGTTTACGAACATTCCGATTATCGTCATCTCTGCCGAGACGAAAGTGTCCGAGCGCATCCAATCCCTGAGTGAGGGAGCGGATGATTACATGGTGAAGCCGTTCAGCATGCAAGAACTGAAGGCTCGCATTGAAGCTGTTCTTCGTCGTACAATTGTCACTCAGACGCAGATGGCGCCCCCTTCCCCTGTCACTCCATCAGCCGATGAGCGTTCGCTGACGCTCGATTTGGCGCGGCGTCTGCTTATTTGCAACGGCGCGGAGATCGAAACGACCTATTCGGAATTCGAGATCATGAAGCTGCTCTACAACAATCCAAGCAAAGTATTCAGCCGTGAGGAACTTATCAATGCGATTCGCGGCATCGATTCCTACATCAACGAGCGGGCGATCGACGTACATATTACAAACCTTCGCAAGAAGATCGAGAGCAATCCCAAAGAGCCTCAATATATTAAGACCGTATGGGGCGTCGGTTATAAATTTATGCGAAAACCTCTATAGAGGGTTATACGGTCACAAAATAGAGGGGTGCGCGCACCCCTCTATTTTCTTGCATTCACCATCAGCATCAGAGAATCCATGCTACGCTGGCAGACAAGATGCTCCTCCATTCGATAGACTCCGTTACGAAATATGCTTCATTCTTCTGCCCAGCGCAAGCGCTAGACGAGCTCGCCTCAGCTCGGCGCTGTCGCTGCTATAACCACCCTCCGCCAGCATGCTGCTCATGCAGATCGACATCAGCTTGCGGACGCTTGTAATATTCATTTTCTTAAAAATGTTCGCAACATGGTTTTTCACCGTTTTCTCGCTTATAAACAAACAATCAGCCAGCTCCTTGTTCGTGTAGCCGTTAAAAACAATTAAGGAGACGACCTCGAATTCGCGGCTCGTCAGCTGGCATTGCTCATCGAATTGTAGTTGATTCATCGCCATTCATCTTCCCTTACACAATTTGTCGTTCTAAATGTAAGGCAATACTATTAATTTCGAATCGCAAAAAGTATTAATCAATCATTTGCTTTCCTCACAAATGATTAAAAAATGAGCAAACAAAAACTCGGTTCCCTTCTCACTTGAAGGTACCGAGTTTTTTGGGTAGCACCAGCTTATAGCCGACGCCGCGAATCGATTCGATCTGGACGGACTGCTGACCAAGCTCCAGCTTCTTGCGAAGCGAGCTGACATGCACATCGACCGTACGCTGGCCGCCGATATAATCGAAGCCCCATACGATATTCATCAGGTCATCGCGAGTAATGACCATGCCTGGACGTTGAACAAGGTAGAGCAGCACCTCGAACTCCTTCGGACGCAGCGGCACGGTCTCGCCGTTGAGCACAACCTCATACTTCTCCGGGAAGATAGACAGGTCGCCGGCGGTAATGACCTTCTCGTTCGACTCGACCGTCGCTTTGCCTTCGTCCTGCTGTGTCCGACGCAGAACAGCCGATACACGTGCGAGCAGCTCCGCGACGCCGAACGGCTTCGTAATGTAGTCGTCCGCTCCGTGCTTCAATCCTTGGACGACTTCTTCCTCTGCGTTGCGAGCCGTCAGAATAATGATCGGCGTCCGAATGCCATGCTGCCGGAGACGGGTCAGTATTTCGAAACCGTTCATCCCCGGAAGCATGATATCTAGAATAATGAGATCAAAGCTTCGCTGCAGTGCAGCCTGCAGCCCTTCGCCACCATGATCGATGACCGTCGTCTCATAGCCTTCCTGCGTCAAGTTATACGACAACAAACGCGCCAACGTCGGTTCATCTTCTATGACCAGCACCTTATGAGACATGGAATCCTCCAACTCGCGCATTATCGACAATGACTTTACGCGAAAGTTACAATTTTACAACCATTTTATCACGGTTTCGTCAATAATGGTCAATACTTTTCTTGCCATACTTATGGATGGATAACAGGAATTTCAATCGTAAACTTCGTTCCGACTCCAACTTCGCTCTCTACAGCGATTGTACCGTTATGGAGCTCAACGAGATGCTTGACGATCGACAATCCAAGTCCAGTGCCGCCTGAGCTTCGCGAGCGTGCCTTGTCCACGCGGTAGAAGCGTTCGAAGATGCGCGGCAGATCCTTCTTCGGAATGCCGATGCCTGTATCCTTAATAACAATGCGTATACGATCATAATCATCTCGCGTTTCGTCCGATAGCGCATAAGGGCTTACCGATGCAGGCCATACCGGCTCTACCATAACCGTTACTTTGCCGCCCTCCGGCGTATAGTTAATGCCGTTGGACAATAGGTTCATCATGATTTGGCGAAGACGATCCTCGTCTGCCTCCACATAGATGTCGCTCTCGGCGATGAGATCCAGTCGAATCGACTTGCGGGCAGCTTCCGCTTCGAGCAGCTGAACCGTCTTCGCCGCGAACGACTGCATCTCCACTGGCGAGAACATAAGCGGAACACGCCGAGATTCGATTTTGGACAATTCCAGTATATCACCGATGAGTCGATTCAACCGCTCGCTCTCGTCGTAAATAATCTGCAGGAACGAACGCGTCGTCTCCTCATCCTTAACGGCACCGCCAAGCAATGTCTCTGCGAAGCCTTTCACCGCTGCCACCGGGGTCTTAAGCTCGTGCGACACGTTCGCCACGAACTCGCTGCGCATCCGTTCAAGTCGGCGAATCGCCGACACGTCCTGCAGCACCAGCAGAATGCCTACGAATTCATTATCCTGCATGACAGGCACGAGGTTGAGCTCGAGCAGCCGCTCTTCTGGATAATAGAACGTCATCTCCTCGTGGATATAAGACTGTTTCTCGAACGCCTCTCGAATAAGCGAGGTCAGCTCGTGCTGCTGTCTAGCATCCGAATAATGGCGGCCGACCAGCTCGCGCGAAGTGAACCCTAGAATATCCTCTGCACGACGGCTCAGCAAGACGATATTACCTGTCACATCGATCATCACGATACCGTTGATCATGTTGTCGAGCACGCTCTCCAGCTGGCTTTCGTTCTGACGAATGCGCTCCATTTGCACTTGCAAGCTGTCAGCCATCGCATTGATCGCATAACCTAATTCGCCGATCTCATCCTGCTTCTTCACCGTTACGCGGGCTCTGTAATCCTGCCGTTGAATTCGCTTCGCAACCTTCGTGATCTGCTCCAACGGACGAGTCATGCCGCTTGCCACGCGGTAGCTGATAAGCGCAGCGACGAGGAACAACACAAGCAGCCAGACGATAAGTGCCGTCCACAAATTGCGGATGCTCTGCTCGACATCGGCCAAGCTCATGGCAAGGCGAATAATATGAGGACCTTCATCGGTCTGAACTTGCAAAGCAACATATAACATATTCTGATTCGTCGTGTCGCTCATTCGAATGCTGGTGCCGACTTCACCCGACAGCGCTTCTATTACTTCTTTGCGCGACTTATGATTGTCCATCGTATGCGGATCATGGTCGGAGTCTCCGACGACAATGCCGTCCATTTGAATAATGGTAACGCGAGAATCCGCATTCTTCTTCATGTCCGACGCAAGCTGCGTATAGTATTGAAGTTGGGTCGACAAGCTCTCGTCATTAGGCGCCCACTCCATCCCTGCCGCAATGATGCGAATTTCCCGCACCATGCTGTCTTCCAAAGCTTGAATATGATTGCGTTTGAACATTTGAGCCATTAGAAGACCGGAGGCAAGCACCGATAAACCAATAATGCCGATCATAATAAGCGTTAATCGTGAACGAAAGCTGTTCATCATTGTCAACTCCTGTCGCCTCAAGGCAGCATACGATTTCTATCGTACATGGATGGGCGACGGTTCGCCAGCATCAGGTTTGTTAAGTTTTTGTAAACGGCGATTCATTGGGCGGCTCTTAATTTCCTATGCGATAAAAAATAATGATGCAGCGTCGCCATCGGCTGCTGAATGAGAATCGACAGGACGACAGGCACGGCTGACAACGGTTCGAAGTAGCCCATCGCCAGCACGATGCCGAGCGAAATATTGCGCATGCCGGACGCATACGACACCGTCACAAGCGTCTCGCGGTTTCGGAATGGCAGCGAACCGAAGTAGCCCAACGCGTAGCAGATTGCGACAAGCAGGATACTGATAGGCACAAGCCGGACCATATCCCCTTTAAGCTGCTCTACATACGGCTCGATTGCCGCAGCGTTAAGCGCCACCACAGCGACGAAGCACAGCTTCGAGATCGGCGAAGCGATATGCTGCACTTTGCTCTGGATGCGCCCTTTGGACAGCTCGTACAAGATAACGCCAATAATAGTTGGAGCTACAATAATTAGCACCAGGTCGCGAATCATGCCGCCTGTATCGATATCGACCACCGCGCCGAACATCAGCTTGATGCCCGAGGGCACGACGATTGGACTTACAGCTGAATCCAATACCACTAAGGCGAGCATTAACGCGATGCTTCCGCCTGACATACCTACCCATAGCACAGATGATACCCCAAGCGGAATAATCGCAAACAAGACAAGCCCGACAACATAAGGAGAATGAGGACCAAATAATGCAGCGCCTATCCCATAGGCGATCAATGGCGCGGCGATATGCGTCAATACGAAGGTCCAGCCGATAATGACAGGACGCCGCAGCACTTCGCGCAGCTGTCCCAAACCGCAGCCGATCGCCATCGTAAGCGTGACATAAGCGAATAAATAAGGACCCGCGTCGACCATCGGACGCAGCGCCGAAGAGCATAGAAACCCGATAATGAGCGATCCGGGAATCAGCAGGAACATCCATCTCTCAAACCAGCGACTAAAAGCCAATCCATTTCATCCCTCTCGCAGCAATTACGTTTCAGTATACTACGATTAGTAGGATGGAAAAAGCCCCGTGCAGCGCCATCTGGCGTGCATCGGAGCTTATGGAACGGCTCTTACATGAGCGGAAAATGGCAGGCTACTTCCCTTCCGCCCGACATTGCCCGCAGCTCCGGCTCCTCCTGCCTGCAGCGCGTCTGGGCAATGGGGCAGCGAGTATGAAACCGGCAGCCAGGCGGCGGATTTGCCGGCGAGGGAACGTCCCCTTGCAGCACAATTCGCTCACGCTGGTCCCGTGGGTCAGGCTTGGGCACTGCCGATAACAGCGCCGACGTGTACGGATGCAGCGGCTGCTTGAACAGCTCATCCGCTGATGATAACTCCACCAGCCGGCCCAAGTACATGACGCCTACGCGATCCGAAATATGGCGCACAATATGGAGTCCATGGGCGATGAACAAATAAGTCAGCCCAAGCTCCCGCTGAAGCTCCATAAGCAAGTTGACGATTTGCGATTGCACGGAGACATCAAGAGCAGATACAGCCTCGTCGGCTACGACAAACGATGGCCGAAGCGCAATCGCCCGCGCAATGCCAATCCGCTGCCGCTGCCCGCCAGAAAATTCATGCGGGTAACGGCCTCTGAACGAAGGATCAAGCCCTACCTTCTCCATCAAATCAACGACACGCGCATCGATGTCTCGGGAAGACAGCTTCGTGTGTACACGGAAGGGTTCGCCGATAATATCCCGGACGAGGAACCGCGGATTGAGCGAGCCGAACGGATCTTGGAAAATAAGCTGCATCCGCCCCCGCAGCTCGCGAAGCTCGCGCTGGCTGCGATCGCCGAGGCTGCTGCCCTCGAACCATACCTCGCCTGCTGTTGCTGCTTGCAGCTGCAGCATCACACGGCCGAGCGTCGACTTGCCGCAGCCGGATTCGCCGACGAGTCCGAACGTTTCGCCGCGTGCAATGGCAAGCGACACCCGGTCAACCGCTCGAACCGATCCTACTGTCCGATTGAGCAGCCCGTGTTTGATCGGAAAATGTTTGGACACGTTTCTTGCTTCAATGATCGGGCTGGATGTTGACGTCAATATTGCTTTGTTTGCCGACACTAATTCGCTACTCATCAACTCCTCGCCTCCCCGTTGTCCGATTCCAGCGCTGCAGCGAAGCCGGCAGCCGCATCTCCGTACAGCCAACAAGCTGCTTGCTGCTGCGGTCCGACCGTCAGCATCGGAGGCGCTTCGATCGAACATCTCGCCATCGCGTGAGGGCAGCGGGGATGAAACCGACAGCCCGAAGGAAGCGCGTGCAAAGAAGGCACGTGACCTTGAATGGTGCGAAGCTCGCTTAGCCGCTCGCCTTCCATGCTTGGTACCGACTGCATAAGTCCAACCGTATAAGGATGTGCAGGCCGATCAAACAGTGCATCTGTTGATCCTGTTTCAACAACTGCACCGGCATACATGACCGCGATCTGATCCGCCATCCGAGCCGCTACGCCCATGTCATGGGTAATGAGCAGCATCGACATGCCAAGCTCTCGCTGCAGCTGCTGCAGAAGATCGAGCAGCTGCGCTTGAACCGTTACGTCCAGCGCAGTTGTTGGCTCATCCGCGATCAGCAGCTCAGGCTTGCACGCAAGCGCAATTGCGATGACGACACGCTGACACATGCCGCCGGACAGCTCGTGCGGGTACTGCCTTGCGCGCGTCTCGGGGTCAGGAATGCCTACCATCCGAAGCAGTTCCACCGCCATCCGCTTCGCTTCAGACTTGCGCTTCCGCTGATGCAGCCTTATGCTTTCGGCAATCTGATCGCCAACGGTAAACACCGGATTGAGCGCTGACATCGGCTCCTGGAAGATCATCGCCATGCGGTTGCCGCGAATCCGAATCATCTGCCGCTGCGTCTGGTCCGTCAGCTCACTCCCTGCCAGACGGATGCTCCCTTCGAGAATACGTCCGCCAGCGAATTCCAGCAGCCGCATAATCGCAAGGGACGTGACGCTCTTGCCGCTGCCCGATTCCCCGACAAGGCAGAGCGTCTGTCCCTTGCCGATCGATAACGATACGCGGTCAATCGCTTTCACCGCGCCGTTATCCGTTGCGAAGCCTGCTGTTAAGTCTTTGATCGTGAGAAGCGGCTCCATGCTCTCCACCCCTTTCGTTCAGCCGCTCGCTGTTTCCGCGGGTCAAGCGCATCGCGAATGCCGTCGCCAACGAAATTGACGGCAAGCACAACGATCAGAATGCACATGCCTGGATAAAGCGCCTGCAGCGGATCGAGCAGCATGAACTCCTGCGCATTGCTTAACATCAGCCCCCAGCTTGTATCCGGCGATTGAATGCCTAGTCCGAGATAAGATAGCGCGGACTCGCTTAGAATCGCGCCGCCTACCATCAAGGTTGCCGTGACGATAATCGGCACCGTCGCATTGCGAAGCATATGACGGACAATGATGCCCGTATTGGAGACGCCGATCGCCCGTGCCGCCTCCACATACTGCATCTCTCTCAGTTGAAGGAACGTACCGCGGACAAGCCGCGCGACGCCCATCCAGCTCGTAAAGGCGAGAACAAGAATCATGTAACTGAACTTCGAGCCGAATATCGCAAGGATGAGAATGTTAAGAAACAACAGCGGCACCGCGTTCATCACATCGACGAGACGCATGAGAATCACATCGATCCAGCCTCCGAAGTAGCCCGAGACGGCACCAACAAGCGTGCCGATTAAGACGGAGACGAAAGCAACGGCGAAACCGACGGACAGCGATACTCGGCCGCTGTAGAGCAGCCGCGACCAAATATCGCGTCCCAACTCATCGGTTCCCAGCAGATGATCGCCAGTGCCCGGCGGCGCATCTGCATTCAACAGATCGATTCTCGCCGGGTCGTAGGGGGCGATATAACGTGCCAACACCGCCAGTCCAATGAACAGGATGAGAACGATCAATCCTGCAACCGCGTATGGATTGCGTTTGAACTTGCTCATCCCCGTTCGCCATAATCCAGGGGGCCGCTTCGGCAGTTTGCTTGTTGTAAGCACATTTGAATGTGATTTCGAAACGGTAGCGCCCTCGTTTCGACTGCTCCAGCCTGGCTCTGCTGCGGCGGCATGCTGACGCTCCTGCGTTGTCAGATCATTCATGCAGCCGTCCCTCCTTTGCGTCCAAGCTGGACGCGAGGATCGACAAGCGCATAGAGCAGATCGGCGATGAAGTTGCCTATAATGACGAGCACAGCCGTCACGATCGTAATCGCCATCAGCACCGAATACTCCCTTGCTAATGCCATCTCCACGAACAGCCGGCCCATGCCGGGCCAGTTGAACACATTTTCCGTAAGAGCCGCTCCGCTCACGAGAATGGGAAGATCAAGCCCGATTATCGTAATGATCGGAATAAGCGCATTGCGCAGTCCATGACGGTAGATGACTTTGCTTTCCCTCACGCCTTTCGCACGCGCCGTTCGAATATAATCCTGCTCGAGCACCTCCAGCATGCTGGTACGGGCGTATTTGACATACCCCGCCAAGAAGCCAAGCGTCAGCACCGAAACCGGCAATACGAGATGAAGAAGCAGGTCGCCTATTTGCCCCTCCTTGTCGATCGTCCACATGTCGGACAACGGCAGCCAGTTCAGCTTCAACGCGAACAACTCCTGCAGCAGAATCCCGAACCAGAATGTCGGCATGGCGAACCCGACATAGGAGATGAAGGACGCTGTCTGATCGGACCAGCCGTACGCCTTCGTACTGTTGTAGATGCCCCAAGGAATCGCGATCAGCAGCGATAACAGCCAAGACGTACCCATCAGCACCATCGTATGCCCGACAGTCGGCCACAGTATCTGACCGACCGGCAGATGATTCTTGAACGTATAACCAAGGTCGCCTTGCAGAAGGCCGCCCAGCCATTTCACATACTGCAAGGGGAGAGGGCGATCCAAGCCGAGATTATGCGCCTGCACCTTCGCTGCTTCCTGCGACAGGCCGGGGGAGAGGAAGATTTGAGTCGGTCCGCCCGGCGCGGCATGTATAAGTCCAAATGTAACAATCGAGATGAGAAACATAACGATTAAGGATTGAATGAAGCGCCTAACCAAATACTCGGTCATATCGCCGCCTCCCAGCAGTATGCGTACGTTACTTCACGGTTCCTTACTTGGAATCAACCCACCAGTTGTTAATATGGAAGAAGTATCCGTACGGAAGCGTCGGTTCTGGCGCATCCTCCTCCGCGTAATTAATCTTCGGTCCAAGCCCTTCCGGCAAGCCGTATTGGTACATGAATACGTAAGGCAGATCGGTCGAAATCTCTTTGCCGACCTCGGCATAGATTTGTTTACGCGCATTCTGATCAACCGTCGAATACCCGTCCACCCACAGCTGATCGAGCTTCTCATTCTTGTACCAGCCCGAGTTCTGTCCGTTCGGCGGAAAATATTTGGACGAGAAAATCGATTCTCCGTCCGGATCCGGATTGTTCAGCGACCATGACAGCAGCACGGCTTCGTACTTGCCCGGGGTCAAGTTCTGCTCCACCCACGCGGAGAAATCAACGGCTTTCGGCGTCATTTCAATGCCGACGTCCTTCAAGTTCTGTTGCATGACGGCCGCAACCTGCTCGCGTCGGCTGTTGCCCGCATTATATTGAAGCTCAAATGCAAATCGGTGACCGTCCTTCTCCAGAATGCCATCCTTGCCTGCCACCCAGCCATCTTCGGCAAGCAGCTTCTTGGCCTGTTCCGCATCATAGCCATAGTTCACGACCGCATCGCCTGGATCAGCCCATGAGCCTGGCAGGAACGGCGCATTCATCAGCTTGCCGGTCCCCTTCAGCACGTTGTCGACCATGCCTTGACGATTGAGGGCATAGGCAATTGCTTGCCTCGACTTCGGCGTTGCGAACGGGATGAACTTATCCTTGAAGTTATCCGCATTGAAGTTGAAGCCAACGTATTCATACAACGGTCCTGGCTCCAGTACCACATTGATGTCGCTCTTCTGCTTAACGGCTTCCACCTGTGTCACCGGAATCGCCTGCGTCAGATCGACGTCGCCTTTGATAAGCGCCTGAACCTCGGTATTCTGATCGGCGTATATTTTGAAAATCACCTTCTGAATATGCGGCTTCGGCCCCCAGTAATTCGGATCGGCCTCGAACGTCAAATTCTGCTTCTGCTTCCATTCCGTCCACTTCCACGGGCCGTTCGTGACTGTCTTCGCCGGATCCGTACCGTAAGGGTGCTTAAGCAGTTCCTCTGGCTTTACATCCTTCAGGACATGCGCAGGCACAATCGCGCTCGCGATGACATATTGGAACGGGGCGTACACTTGCTTAAGCGTAATGCGGACCGTGTGATCATCAACCTTCTCAATCGTGTCCACTTTATCGAATTGGCTTATGCCTGGAGAGGCTGCCTTCGGATCGCGGATCGCATTGAACGTGAAGACAACATCATCAGCTGTTACCGGCTGTCCGTCGCTCCACTTCGCTGTCGTCTTCAGCTTAATCGTATACGTTTTGCCGTCGGCCGATATTTCGGGCTTCTCGGATGCGAGCGACCAAGGCTCAGCGGTCACATTGCCCTGCCGATCTAGATCATACAAATTGGCGAACATGAAGTAAGCAGCATCGCCTGAGGATGTATCCTGAATGAATAATGGATTGGCAGAGACGATGTCGGAGAATGAGCTGATCGTTAACGTACCGCCGTCGGTCGGACCTTCTGCGACAGAAGTTCCTGGATCAGAAGCCTTTTCGCCTGTTGGCTCAGTCTGTGCCGGTGTATCTGTCTTTTCGACATCGGTATCGGTTGAACTAGACTCGCTGCAACCTGCCACCACCATTGCTATCAGCAACACGGACAATGACACCATGAACCACTTTTTCACCGTATCACCCTTCCCTCTCATTGGACGACGTTCCCTCGCCGCCTTATTTTTATCTGTTATGTAAATGGGTTATCTAGTTAAGCCGTATTGTATCACCGAAATTTTCGTTTGAGAATGAATATAATCACAATTTTCAGAATATTGGAACTTTTAAACTAGAACCTCTTTTTGTACGCGTTACCATTATCCCAATCCCCATATACTCCCATATTCACTTGTAAATTCGTTGACGATTCTGTAACGTAGACGATAAATATCAAAAAGATGAGAGGAGCAGCGCAAGCATGAGCAATAAGCCACAAACGAATGAATACGCGGCCGTCTTCGGCAAGTATATCGACCTGGTGCCACAGGGCGATCTCGTATCGATTCTAGTCGAACAATCGGAGCAGCTGGTACAGCTGTTGAGCGGAGTAAGCGAGGAGCAGTCCCATTACCGGTATGACGAGGGCAAATGGAGCATCCGCGAAGTCCTTGGTCATGTGATCGACAACGAACGCGTATGGACGTACCGACTCCTTCGAATCGCGCGCGGCGATCAAATGTCGTTCCCGAGCTACAATGAGAATCAGTTCATGGCGAACTCCCGCTTCGACGAAATTCCACTGAGCGAGCTGTTGGACGAGTTCGTCTCCCTGCGCAAATCGGCCATTTATTTGCTGAAAGGTCTGCCTGAGGAAGCATGGGATCGCGCCGGCACACTCTATGACGAACCGCTCACTACGCGTGCTGCAGCCGCCGTCGTCGCCGGTCACGAGAAGCATCATTGCAATATCATTCGGGAGCGGTATTTGCCCGGGTTGAGTTAATATATTGTTGTTGACGTATTCCCAATTAGAGGAATATAATAATCTCTAACTTCATTACCGCATTGTGCCGATGACGAGCATCCAACTCCGAGGCGTTTTCGTCAAGAAGGCTGCGCTGTCTGCGCATTCTATCCTAAGCTAACCGGGCCCGCCCGTTACCGCGGATCAAAGATGGAGAACGATTGCCGTTCTCCGAATTTGGGTGGCACCGCGAGCAAGCGCTCCTCGTCCCAATCATGGGATAAGGAGCGCTTATTTTATTGGTTGGATAACTAAGGAGGAATGCGTAAGTGGCGACAAGACTGTACAATTTCAATCCCGGGCCAGCGGCGCTGCCGCTAGAGGTGCTCGAGGAAGCAAAGCAAACAACCGTACAATACGGCGGGCGAGGCATCTCCATCATGGAAATGTCGCATCGGAGCAAACCCGTGGAACAGTTAGTGGCGGAATCGGAACAGCTGCTCCTAGAGCTTGCTGGACTTCCGCGGAACGAATACCGTGCGCTGTTCATGGGCGGTGGAGCAAGCGCGCAGTTCGCCATGCTGCCTTTAAACTTGCTGACGGAAGGTCATGCGGCAGACTATATTCTGTCCGGCAGCTTCTCGGAGAAGGCTCATCAGGAAGCGCAGTATATCGGGGAGGCACGGATTGCAGCAAGTTCGAAGGAAGAGCAGTGGCATCGCACGCCGGATGTTCGCGGTTTGAACATTCAAGCGGATGCCGCGTACGTTCATATGACGACGAACAATACGATCGAAGGCTCGCGTTTCAACACCTTCCCCGATACAGGCAATGTTCCGCTTATCGCAGATATGACGAGCGATCTGCTCAGTCGCGAGCTCGATTACAGCCGGTTCTCGATGATCTACGCCGGAGCGCAGAAAAATCTCGGACCTGCCGGCATTACCGCCGTCATCATCCGCCGAGATATGCTGGAACGCTGCTCGAAACAAATCCCGCTTATTTGGCGATATGCAACTTACGCAAGCAACGACTCGCTGTATAACACACCGCCGGTGCACGCGCTCTATATGACGAAGCTTGTGCTCGAATGGACCAAAAGACAGGGCGGTGTTCCGCAGCTTGAGACAGTCAATCGAGATAAGGCTGCGCTCATCTATGATGTAATCGATCGGAGCGGCGGGTTCTACGAAGGTATTATCGAGAAGAGCGACCGTTCGGATATGAACGTCACGTGGAGGCTTGCAAGCAAGGAGCTGGAGCAGCTATTCGTGCAGGAGTCGGAGCAGCAAGGCTTCGAAGGACTGGCCGGCCACCGCAGCGTTGGCGGCATCCGCGCATCGGCGTATAACGCTGTTCCGCGCACAGCGTGCCAGGCGCTTGCGGACTTTATGGCTGACTTTCAGCGGAGAAAGGGGTGAGACCCCTTTTCGATCCCCAAATTCAGAAACATCAAACTCTCAGGATAACGGATACAACCCCAACCAAACTCTCAGGATACATCCCCAACCAAACCCTCCCCTTCAAAGGGGAGGGCCCCAAAGGGCATCTTGCCCTCTGGACTCCCCGAAGGACTGGTCTAGATACAACGAGGGGATTGGGAATGCTGGACTTTCCTAGACACGTCCGCACGTATGCACACGGTTCGGCGCTCACTTGGTTGTGAGTGCTGGTGCTCGCTTTCGTCCCTGCGGGACACGCTTTACGTCTGTGCACCTGCAAGGTCATCCCTTCGGGATTCTAAACCTCTATTTGTGTTAGAAACCAAACGCTCAGGATACATCCCCACCCAAACCCTCCCCTTCAAGGGGAGGGCCCCAAAGGGCATCTTGCTCTCTGGACTCCCTGAAGGACTGATCTAGGTACAACGAGGGGATTGGGAATGCCGGACTTTCCTAGACACGTTCGCACGTAGCACACGGTTCGTCGCTCCCTTGTTTGTGCGTGCTGGTGCTCGCTTTCGTCCCTGCGGGACACGCTCTACGGTTGGTGCACCTGCTGGGTCATCCCTTCGG